>JBBSHA010000116.1:0-7074 GCA_038253595.1 Candidatus Dormibacterales bacterium | reverse complement strand
GCCGGCCGCCACCGCGGCCATCCCGATCTCGAGGGCGGAGTCGGGATGGGTGAAGTCGACGACGGCCTGGGGGGCCAGCGCCGCCAGCCGGGCGGCGACTTCCGGGCCCCGCTCCAGCGCACCCGCATAGTCGATGTCGGCGGCTGCCTTCAGGATCGGCTCGAGGGCACGGCCGACCCTCCCCCGCGCACCGGCCAGCACGACTCGGATCACTATTGGCAACGATAACCGTCCGGGGCCGCGATGCCCCGGGCGGTCAGACCGCCGGCCGCTCCTGCCGGCAGGCGCTCTTCTTAGCGGTGGCGGTCCCGGCCGCCGCCTCCCCGGCCGCCCCGGAAGCCGCCCGAACGCTCCTCTCGGGCCGCCGCCGGCTGGGCCAGCGCCGCCGCCATGGCCTCGGGGTCGATCCGCTCGTCGATCGGCGCCCCGCTGGCTGTCAGCTCCTCGATGGCCGCCTGCCGGCTCAGGTTGAGCCGGCCCTGAGGATCGATCTCGGTCGCCTTGACCATGATCTCGTCGCCCACGTTGACCACCTCCTCGACCCGTTCCACCCGGTGGTCGGTGAGCTTGGAGACGTGGACCAGGCCGTCCTGGTTGGGCAGGACCTCGACGAAGGCTCCGAACGACATGATCCGGACCACCTTGCCGCGGTAGATCTGGCCCACCGTGACCTCGTCGGTCAGGCCCTTGATCCAGTCGATCGCCTTGCGGGCGCCCTCCTGGTCGTTGGAGGCCACGAAGACCCGGCCGTCGTCCTCGACGTCGATCTGGGCGCCGGTCTCCTCGACGATCTTGCGGATGACCTTGCCGCCCGGGCCGATGATGTCGCGAATCTTGTCGGGGTTGATCCGGATGGTCGTGATACGGGGGGAGAAGGGGCTCATCTCGGTCCGCGGCTGGGGGATCACCTCGAGCATCTTGGAGAGGATCAGGAGCCGGGCCTCGCGGGCCTGCTCCAGCGCCTCGGCCATCATCTGCCGGCTGAGGCCCTTGATCTTGATGTCCATCTGGAGGGCGGTGATGCCGTCGCGGGTGCCGGCCACCTTGAAGTCCATGTCGCCGAGCGCGTCCTCCACGCCCTGGATGTCGGTGAGGATCGCGTAGCGGCCCTCCCGGGTGACCATGCCCATCGCGATCCCGGCCACCGGGGCCTTGATCGGCACCCCGGCGTCCATCAGCGCGAGGGTCGAGCCGCAGACCGAGGCCATCGAGGTGGAACCGTTCGACGAGAGGATCTCGGAGACCAGCCGCATCACGTACGGCCACTCCTCCAGCGTCGGGATGACCGGGGCGAGCGCGCGCTCGGCCAGCGCCCCGTGGCCGATCTCGCGCCGGCCGGCGCTGCGCAGGGGCTTGGCCTCGCCGACCGAGAAAGGCGGCATGTTGTAGTGGTGCAGGTAGCGCTTGGACTCCTCCAGGCCGATCCCGTCCAGCTTCTGGGCGTCACCCATGGTGCCCAGGGTGAGGACTGTGAGGGCCTGGGTCTGGCCGCGCTTGAACATGCCCGAACCGTGGGTGCGGGGCAGCACGCCGACCTGGACGGTGACGTTCCGGACGTCCTTGAGGCCGCGGCCGTCCACCCGGACGCCCTCCTCGATCACACGCTGCCGGACCCGGTCCTTCAGCTTCTTGTCCCAGAGCCCGCCGATGGCGTCGCCCTGCTCGGGGAAGCGCTCCAGGAGGGCGGCCTTGGTCTCCCTCTTCAGGCGACCGATGCCGGCCTCCCGCTCGGCCTTGTCGGCTCCGTAGGCGACCTCGTCCAGCCGGTTGCCGACCTGCTCGTCCAGCGCCTGCTGAAGCTGAGTGTCCGGCTGGGGCGCGGTGAACTCGAGCTTGGGCTTGCCGACCTGGCCCTGGAGCGCGGCGAGCGCCTCGCAGATCCGGCCGATCGCCTCGTGCGCCTTCTCCAGCGCGTCCACGATCACCTGCTCGCTGACGCCCTGGGCGCCCGCCTCCACCATCAGGATCGCCTCCTGGGTGCCGGCGACCACGAGGTCGAGCTGGGACTGGGCCATGTCGGGCATCGGCGGGTTCACAACCAGGTTGCCTTCGATGTAGCCCATCCGGACCGCCCCGATCGGGCCCTGGAAGGGGATGTCGGAGACCGCGAGCGCCGCCGAGGCGCCGTTGATGGCGAGGATCGAGGGGTCGGCCACCTGGTCGACCGAGAGCACGGTGGACACGATCTGGACGTCGTTCCGGAAGCCCTCCGGGAACAGCGGCCGGATCGGCCGGTCGGTCAGGCGGGCGGTCAGCACGGCCGTCTCGCCGGGCCTGCCCTCGCGCCGGATGAAGCCGCCCGGGATCTTGCCGGCGGCGTACATCTTCTCCTCGTAGTCGCAGGTCAGAGGGAAGAAGTCGATTCCCTCGCGCGGTTCCCTGGACATCATCGCCGTGCTCAGCACGACGGTGTCCCCGGAGCGGATCACCACCGCTCCGCTGGCCTGCTCGGCCACTCCGCCGGCCTGGATCGTGATCTGCTGACCGGCGATGTCGAACGTCTTCGTGGTCACTTCCACTTGGCATACCTCCACCGGGAGGCCAGGTGCCTAGCAGCCGGTGCCGAGGGTCCCGTCCAAGCGGGCCCTGAGGACCGGGTGTTAGGGGCCTGAACCCCCCATAACCGAATTACGGACGGGGCCAACCCGCCCGGACACTAGCGCCTGATTCCCAGCTTCGCGATCAGCGTTCGGTAACGCTCGATGTCGTTGCGGGACAGGTAGTTCAGCAGGCGCCGGCGCTTGCCGACCAGGATCAGGAGGCCGCGCCGTGAGTGATGATCCTTCCGGTTCACCTTCAGGTGCTCGGTGAGCTGCCTGATGCGCTCGGAGAAGATCGCGATCTGCACTTCGGGCGAGCCCGTGTCAGATTCGTGCACGCGATTGTCCGCGACCAGTGTTGCCTTGAGCTGAGTATCGACTGCCAAACTGGGAGCTGATTATACAGGCGGTCGGCGCAGGCCTTCCGGGCGGCCCGCTACGCTTCCCGGGTAATGAGGCGGCTGACGGCTGTTGGGGGCCTCTGGGGGGGCCTGCTTCTCAGCGGCTTCAACCTCGTCGTGGCGGCGGGCTACCTCGCCGAGTACCGCTTCAGGAGCGACTTCAGGCTGGCCTACGGGTCGGCGCGGGCCGGCCTCCACAGCGGCTGGCCGCGCCTCTACGATTTCGGCCTCCAGGAACGCGCCGTGGCGGGACTCGGTCCCGGCTTCTCCTGGCAGCCCTTCATCAATCCGCCCCCGCTGGCACTGCTGGTGGCACCACTGACGGTGATCCCGTTCCGAGCTGCTCTGGCCACGTGGACGGTCCTGCTGGTGGCGGCTCTGGTCGCCGCCTGGTGGCTGGCCGCTCCCGGTGGCCGCCTGGAGCGGGTCGCACACCTGGCCCTGGCCACCGGCCTCTTCCCGGTCGCCTACGGGCTGGCCGTGGGCCAGAGCGGAACCGTGGTCATGCTGGCGGTGGCGGCGGCCTGGGCGCTGGATGCGCGCGGCCGGCAAGGCGCCGCCGGTCTCGCTCTGAGCGCCATCTGCATCAAGCCCCAGCTCGCATTCCTGGTCCCCGTCTGCCTGCTCGCCACCGGACGGGTCCGGCTCTTCGCCGCCTGGCTGGTCGCCTCTGCGGCGATCGCGGCGGGCAGCCTCCTGCTGCTCGGATCGGGCGGGATCCGGAGCTGGCTGGACGCTCTCTCGGTGGCGGCCGGCTGGGCGGCCACCCGCCGCTTCACCGCCGCCGGCCTGTTCGGCCCCGGGCCTGCAGCCACGGTCTTCGGGTTGCTGATGGCCGTCATGGCGATTCTCATCGCCCGCCGCCACCGGACGCCGGAGGTGGCGGTGGCCGCCGGCCTGATGGGGTCCCTGCTCGCCACCCCCTACCTTGGGTTCCAGGACTTCACCGTGCTGGTCCTGGCGGGCTGGCTGCTGCTCCGGCTGCGGCCGCCCGCCTGGCAGCTGGGCCTGGGCGCGCTCGGTTACCTGGTGCTGGAGGCGGCGCTCAGCGCCGGCACGCTGCCGGTCCTGCTGTTCCGGATGGTCTGGCTGGGCTCGCTGGCGCTGCTCCGGTCAGGCCCGCCGCCGCCCGCGGCGGTAGTGGCCGAGTAGGCGTCCACGCTCGGAGTCCGCGCTCAGGAGAGCGAGGGGGCGGGAGCGTGCACCTCCCTCTTGGCGCCAGAGCCGGGCGAGAGCAAAAGGCGGTCCATCAGCTGAAGGCGACGGCCCCGTCGGCGCGCGGGTCGGCCCCGGCCCGCCACTGCGCCGGACCGTCGACCACCAGCGCCTGGGCGTGCCCGAACTGCCAGCTGAGGGGGGGCATCAGGCTGGCGCCCAGTCCGGCCCGCATGATGTCGCCGGCACCTGGGTAGTCGGCCTCTATCCAGATCCCCCCACCCCCCGTGGGCACCCGGAGCCGGGGCGCCGACACCGCCTGCTGGGGATCCATGCCGCGGACCGCCAGGTTGAGCAGGACCTGGGCCTGAATCTGGGGCTGGGCGTCGGCGCCCATGCTCCCGAACGCCGACCAGCAGCGCCCCTCGCGCGCCGCCAGCCCCGGGATCAGCGTGTGCATCGTCCGCTTGCGCGGCTCGACCCGGTTGACGTGATCAGGGTCGAGGCTGAAGTAGAGGCCCCGGTTGTGGAGCAGGACGCCGGTGCCCTCGGCGATCACCCCTGACCCGAAGGAGTTGGCCACGCTCTGGATCAGGGAGACCACGTTGCCCTCCGCGTCGGCGCTGCACAGGTAGACGGTGTCGCCCTCGGGGATCGGCGAGGCCCCGCCGCCGGCGTCGTGCTCGGGGTCCAGAAAGGGACCGTGGTCGACCTCCGCGAAGTCGGGGTCACTGATGTGCAGCTCGCGCAGCCTGTAGACGGCGTCGCGGACGCGGATCAGCTCGCGGGCGAAGTTCAGCCCGGGGCGTAGCCGCTCCGTCTCCAGCCCGGCCAGCCGAAGCAGCATGCCCGCCGCCACCAGGCCCTGGGTCGGCGGCGGCATCTCGTAGACCGTGAGGTCGCGGAGCGGGAATTCGATCGGCGCCACCCACCGGGAGCGGTGGAGGGCCAGGTCCTCGGGGGTCAGCAGGCCGCCGCGGCGCTCGAGGGCGGCCACGATCCGGCGCCCCACCTCGCCCCGGTAGAAGCTGTTGAAGCCGTTGCGCCCGATCTCCTCCAGCGTGTCGGCGAGATCCGGGTTGCGGAGCGTCATGCCCGCGTGCAGGGGCGGCAGCAGCCGGCCCACCTCGGGGTCGGCCAGCAGCCACTGGGCGTTGTCGTGCAGGAAGCCGGAGAGGCGAGCGGTGACCACGAAGCCTCCGCGGGCCAGCTCCGCCGCAGGCGCCATCAGGGGGGCCAGGCCGAGCCGCCCGAAGCGTTCGACCAGGCGTCCCCAGGCCTCCACGGTGCCCGGCACCGTCACCGTCAGCGGTCCCCGCTCGGGCATGGTCGCATGGCCCTGAGCCCGGATCGCCTCGATGGTCGCCAGGGAGCCGGACCGGCCCCCTCCGTCGAGGCCGACCGGCGCCTCCGCGCCCGCCGGCCAGACCAGGGCGAAGAGGTCGCCCCCGATTGATGTCATGTGGGGGTAGACCACGCAGAGCACGGCGTTGGCCGTCACGGCGGCGTCGATCGCGTTGCCGCCGTCCCGGAGCGCCTGGGCGCCGGCCTCGGCGGCGAGGTGGTGGGAGGCGGCGACTACGCCCCGGATCAGGGCACCACCACGTCGATGGCGCCGGGCTGAACCTCGAAGAGCGCCGGCAGCCGGCCCGGCTGCTCGCCGTCCACGTCGATGAGCACCGAGCTGGACGAGCTGACCTCGACCCGGCGCCCGCGCCGGTGGCTGATCTTGGGGTGCCCGGGCTCCAGATGGCGGCCGGCCCTGATCTCGGACATCCCCCGCAGGTTCTCCAGGAGGCCGAGGTCGCCGACCACGACGATGTCCAGCAGCCCGTCGTCGGGAATCGCGGTGGGCGCCGCCCACATCCCGCTGCCGAAGTACTGGCAGTTGGCGACGATCACCTGCTGGGCGACTAGTTCGCGGACATCGCCGTCCACGTCGACGCGCAGCGGCCGGTTGCGCCAGCGCAGGATCGCCCGCAACGCCGCCACGTTGAATGTGATGTCGCCGCTCACCAGCCGCGGCCCCCGGTTCACCCGCGCCACCACCTCGCCGCCGATCCCGGCGTCGGCGATGTTGACGAAGTGGCGGACCTCGTGGCCGCCGCCGTGGGCCTGGTAGGTGACCCGACCGGCGTCGAGGCGGCGGCTGCGCCGGGCGGCCAGCACGGCCGCCGCGGCCTCCGGCTCGGTGGGGATTCCGAGCGTGCGTCGGAAGTCGCCCCCGGTCCCCATCGGCAGCACCCCGAGCACGGTTCGCCCCGTGGCCACCGGCTCGCCGGCGTTGAAGAAACCGTTGGCGACCTCGTTGACGGTGCCGTCGCCGCCGGCCGCGACCACCATTCCCCGACCCTCCGCCACCGCCCGGCCCGAGATCTCCGCGGCCTGGCCGCGGGCGGCGGTCATCGCTACGTCGAAGTCGAGGCCGGCGGCGCGGAGGCCGGCGGCGACAGCCGGCCAGCGGCGCCCGGTCCCGCCCCCGGCCGAGGCCGGGTTGGCGATCACCAGCGTGTCCCTCACGGCCGGCCACCACCCAGCGCGCCGGGGTTGAGCCGGGCGTCCGGGTCCAGGGCGCTCCGGACCTGGCTCCAGAGCGACAACCACGCCCCCATCTCGCCGGCGACCCAGGGCGCTCGCTGCCGCCCCACCCCGTGATGGTGGGTGATCACCGCCCCCCGCCGCAGCGTCGCCTCCATCGCCGACCGCCAGGCGCCCGTGTAGGCGGCCTCCGCGGCGGCCTCGTCGGGCGCCGAGCCGGCAAACGTGAAGTAGGCGCAGCAGCCCTGGCCCCCGGCGTGGCTGAAATGGCAGAGCGTGAAGGCCGCCGACTCCAGGAGCGCCTGCCGCACATCCGTGTACAGCCCGGGCAGCGCGGTCCACGTGGTCGCCACCTCGACCGTGTCCAGGAACGCGCCGGGCGGCTCCAGGAAGTCGCGCAGGCGCTCGGCTGAGAGATCGAAGCGGTGCTCGAGCCAGCG
>JBBSHA010000115.1:0-7095 GCA_038253595.1 Candidatus Dormibacterales bacterium | reverse complement strand
TCGGTGGCCGGTCGTTCCAGGTGGATGGTCGTCTGGCCGAGGATCAGCTCGTCCATCTGAGCCCGGACGGGCTCCAGCTTGTCCCAGCCCACCCCGCGACCGCTCAGCTTCCCAGCCTCAACTTCTGACCCAATCGTCCCATGTCGGAAAGCGAACCCTGCGAATGGCCAAAGATGCCAGCCACCGGCCGACTTCCGCCAGATAGCTCAACGAGGCGTGGTCTCGACGGTCAGCGCCAGTGAGTCCTGGTCGCCCTGCCCCGGGAGTCGAAGGTCAGCCGGTCGGGGCACCCTCAGCGGTGAACCTGGCCTGGATGCGCCAGCGGAACCGCGCCGGGTTGCTTGCCCCGCCTCCCCCTACGTCGGATGCCACGGCAGACCCGGCCAACGGCCGCCAGGGTAGGCCGGCAGTGCGCCTCGATGCCCGCGATGGTGCCGTCGCCGAGGACGCACGGAAATTGTTTCCGGAGCAGGCCCAGATTGTCGCCTTCTACGGGAGGCCAGCAGCACTACGCCTACGTGCGCCTGTACGTCTCGGCCGGATCCTCAGGTCGCAGCTCCCACAGCCTGACCGCCGACAAGCTGACGAGCGACGAGAAGCCCCCCTCCGGCAGCACGTTCATGGACGGATGGGCCTACATCGACTCGAAGCGTGGGCAGACGCGCGCCGAGTTCAGCTTCGACTGGACGACCCCGCTCGGCGACCTGAGCCGGGGTCACCGGATCTACTGGCAGAAGCAGGCGGGGACGCAGAGGGACCCGATCTCGGTCACCTACAGCTCGGGCGGCCAGACGTTCAAGGCGAGCGGCGACCTCTCCCAGGACCGCCTCCCGACGCTCGGCGAGCACAGCCTCACCGTCAGTCCCGCCCAGGGGCCGACCGCGAGCCTACCCCTGATCGGCTCCTGAACCGGGCCGGCGGGTGAGCCGGGCCGGGCTCAGGGCCAGCGCCAGGGCCGCCGCCACGCAGGCGGCCTCCGCGGCCAGCAGCGCCAGGCCCGGCCCGATCGCGAGAGGCCGGCCCACCAGCCGCCACAGCCCCAGGTCCCTGACCACAGCCCCCTGCGCCGCGAGCCGGGGCACGTACGCGAGGGGGTGGAGCTGGTGGCGGAGCAGGCCGGCGTAGCCGGGGTCGTCGATGGTGCGCAGAACGAAGTCGAAGTCGGCCGTCAGCAGGACGTTCCAGGCCACGAGCACGGCCGTGACGGTCCAGGCGAAGGGCGCGCCGGCCCGTTCGGCCAGCGCCGCCAGCCCGAGGGCGAAGAACGGCGTCAGGTCGAGGAAGCGGCGCGCTCCGAAGGCGGCGCCGCCGCTCCAGTCGGGCGTCGTCCCGTTGACCAGGGTTTCGATCACGAACGCGAGCACGCAGGCCAGCTGCAGGCGCCGGTCGCGGACGAAGGCGAAGCCGCCGACCGCCAGCAGCGTCGCCGGGTGCCACACGAACAGGCCGTGCCCACTGGCGAAGAGCACCTGCAGCTGGTGGCCGGCCGTCAGCGTGAGGTTCTGCCCCGCGGGTCGCTGAGGCAGCCAGGTGCCGAACAGGCTCTGATCCACCCACACCTGGGGCGCGAAGACGGCCAGGGTGCCCGGCACGAGCAGCAGGAGGCGCCAGCGGGCGGACCGCAGGTCCAGCAGGCAGATGGCCATCAGCAGCCCGTCCTCGAAGCGGACGAGCCCCATCAGGCCGCCCAGCGCGCCGAGGAGCAGCCAGCGGGCGGCCGAGAGCTGGCCGCGGCCTCGCCACCAGACCAGCAGGAAGAGCGAGACGGCGAAGGCGCTGAACGTGTGCGAATAGCTGGGGTCGGTCAGGAGGTAGTACGCGTAGGGCGTGCCGGCCGCGACCGCCACCAACGCCACGGCCGAGCGGGTCAGGCGCCAGCAGATGGCCAGCGCGAGCAGGCCGTAGAGCAGAGAGGCGATGACAAAGGCTCCCTGGAAGAGAGCGCCGTACTGCGGCTCGCCCGCCGGCCTCAGGGCGAGGGCGGCCAGGTAGAGGGGCGAGCTCAGGACCGCCGGGCCGACGGGGAAGTAGTCGGCCAGGTGACCGTTGGCGGTCCGCGCCTCGATCAGGGGTGGAGAGAGGGGCACATGGGCCGCCCGCGCGGCCGCGTACTCGTCGCCGAAGTCGAGGCCGTGCCCGACGAAGACGGCGTGCAGGTAGCTCGCGTAGCCGATGCCGTCGCCCTCCACCACCGGCCGGAAGGTGAGCGCCAGGAGCGCCAGGAGACCAAGCCCGATCAGCAGAGGCGGCATCAGCCGCCAGACTGCGGGACTGGTGCGGCGCCTGCCGTCGCCCAGCCGGCTCTCGGAGCCCGCCCGGGCCGGTGCCGCGGCCGGAGCCAGGTCCCCGACCTCGTCCGGCGGCCGCACGCTACCAGTCTAGCCGCGGGTTCGCGGCTGTCTGGCCCGCCTGGGGTGCTGTAGCCGGCGCCCGTATCTCAGGGCGTGCCGAGCCAGGGCGCCGGTCCCGCGCGCCTCCGGGTGGTCGGTGGCGGCGACGCCTATCCCGACTGGGAAGCGGTCTACCTCGACAACGTGGTGGGTGTTGAGCGCATCTCTCTATGAGGCCAGGACCCTGAAGATCGGCAGCGCTGATTGAGGCGGTTTCGTAACCTGACGGCGGCCTGGCTGCAAGGGCCGGGTACGAAATGACCCTCTCAGTCGGCGAGGACGGAGAGGGTCGAAGGGGTGATGAGAGCACCCCCATGGCCATCGTATGGCGATGCGCACTCAGCGTGTCGGAATACGCGGTGGCGGGGAAGGGGATTGAGGTTCCGAAGCTGAGCTGCTCGAGGTGCGAGGTGGCCCTGGAGCCATGGGGTTGGTACGCACGCTGGGTCCGCGACAGCGAGAGGCACCGGATCTGGGTCCGGCGGGTTCGTTGCCGGTGGTGTGGGGTCAGCGACGCGCTGCTGCCCGACTTCGTGCTGGCGCGGCGGCTGGACGTGGTCGACGTGATCGGCCGAGCGATCGAGCTGACGGCGGAGGGAATGGGGACTTGGAGATCCTTGCTTGAGCTCGACCGGCCGTTCTCGACGGTGAGGGATTGGCGGTCGCGCCTTCGGGAGCGGGCGCCAGAGCTCCTGCAGAGGCTGGCTGCCGTCGCGCTCCAGGTCGGGGCCGAGGTTGGCGAGCTGCCGACCAAGACGCTGCCTGCCACGGTGGCGGTGCTCAAAGCGGTCTGGAGTCGCAGCCGGGAGCGAGCGCCGGAGATGACGGCAGGGCCCTGGCGGTTCTGGAACGCGATCTGCAGCGGACAGGGGTTGGCGAGCCCGGTCAACGCGTCCGGCGGGATGGCGCGGAATCGGCCCGGGGGGCCCACCGATGGCCGTGCTGGTCGGCCCGGCCATGGCAATAAGGGTCCAATCGTGCGTCGAGGAACGTTCGAGAGACTCTCAAGGTCGCATGAGCTCGACGTCAACCGCCTACGCTTGCGGCTGACAGCGATGGTTCGGATCGATCTTCACCTCCATACGTCCGCCTCGTTCGACTGCAGCGTCGAGCCCCGGCAGATCCTGCGGCGATGCAGGGCGCTCGGACTCGGACCGGTGGCGATCACCGACCATGACACGATCGATGGCGCCCGCGAGCTCGCCGAACTTCACTCCTGGCCGGTGGTCATCGGGCAGGAGATCACAACGACGGAGGGCGAGCTCATCGGGCTCTTCCTGCGCGAGCGCATACCCCTCGGCCTGACGGCCCGGAAGGCGGCGCTGCGGATCAAGGACCAGGGCGGGCTCGTCTACCTCCAGCATCCATATGACGCCTTGAGGCGCCACGCCCAAGAGGAGGCGATCGAGGCCATCGCCGACCTGATCGACATTGTCGAGGTCTTCAACGGACGGTCGGACGAGGAGGCCAACTGCCGGGCCGAGGACCTCTGTCAGATACTGCGGGCCGCGCCAGGCGCGGGCTCGGACGCACACACGCTGGCCGAGCTCGGCTCTGTGTACACCGAGTTGGAAGACTTCAGGAGCGCGAGGGAGCTCTCGCAACGACTGCATGAGTCGAGAATCGTTCGGCGTCCGAGCCGGTGGCGGCTGTGGGTCGAAGCGAGACTTCATTCCCCTGCTGGCCGACAATGAGACGCAACCTCATGCTAGTCAGCCGCTCGAAGTGTTTTACCAACTCCGACCGTCGACCAACGCCAAAGGCTATCGCCCGCCGGGCCCGATCTTGGTGGCCGAACCCTTGGCGTTCGCTGCCTCTGCCAACCAGGCTACGGCGCATTTCGCCTCATAAAGTGGTGCTCCGTCAAGAGCCGCCCGATCCAATCGGCGACGGATCGCGCGCGACTCCGCGCAGGCTTCGGAGCGGTGGTACTCGTCCGCGTGGTGGCTGAATCCCCTGTGGCCGGTCGGGACCCGCACCCGGATGAACTGGCGGTTTCGCGCCCGAGGTATGGGGAGGCATGGCTAGAGCCCTTTCATCTTCGGCTCGCCCTCTTTGCGGGGGTGACGATCCTGGACGTCGGGGCTGGACGACGACCGAGCGTTCCGAAGGAGCTTAGACCCGCTCGGTGCCACTACGTGGCGTTGGACCCCTCGCCGCAAGAGTTGGCCGCGTCTCCTCAGGGCTCATATGACGAGGTCGTCATCGGCGACGTCACGGACGCTCTGCCAGCCCTCGCGGGTCGGTTCGACTTGGTGGTGAGCTGGCAGGTCTTGGAGCATGTGCGGCCCATGGAGAAGGCAGTGGCCAACCTGCGCACCTTCCTACGGCCGGGGGGTCACCTCGTGGCTCAAGTCTCGGGTAGATACTCGGCATTCGCGATCCTCAATATGGCCTCACCACATCAGGTTTCAACCAGAGCGATGCAGGGGCTGCTTGGCCGCGCGCCTGAAACGGTCTTCCGAGCGCACTACGACCACTGCACCTACTCAAGCGGAGCCCAGATCTCGGCCGTGGTCGAGGGCGACCGGCGCCCCGTGGGCGATGGGCGCGTGGGCGACCTGACCCAGGAGCTCCAGGAGATCTACTTCGGCGCCGTCCGGGGCGAGAACCCCAAGTACGAGGACTGGGGCATCCCGGTCTATTAGGCCTGCTCTGTGCGGTTCGTAGCCGCGCCCAACCCGTTCAAGGGCTCCCTGGGATCGCCGGCGGTGGCCCGGGCGATCGCCGCCGGGATCCGCTCCGCCCTCCCCGCCGCCGAGGTGACCCTGGTCCCGGTCGCGGACGGCGGCGAGGGGACGGTGGAGGCGCTGGTGGCCGCGCACCGCGGGAGGCTGGTGCAGGTGACTGTCGAGGGACCGCTGGGCGATCCGGTGGAGGCCGAGTTCGGCCTGATCGACGAGGGCCGCACCGCCGTGGTTGAGCTGGCGGCCGCCAGCGGCCTGCCCCTGGTCCCGATCGAGCGCTGCGATCCGCGCCTCACGAGCACCTTCGGGTTCGGCCAGCTGCTCGAGGCCGCCCGCAGGACGGGCGTGACCAGGATCATCGCCGGCATCGGCGGTTCGGCGACCAATGACGGCGGGGCCGGGATGGCCCAGGCGCTCGGCTTCCGGCTGCTCGACTCGGCCGGGCGCGAGCTGGCGCGGGGAGGGGCGGCGCTGGCCCGGCTGGACCGGATCGATGGCTCTGGCGTCGACCCGGCGTGGGGCCGGCTGCGGTTGGAGGTCGCCGTCGACGTCACCAACCCGCTCATCGGGCCGCGGGGTGCCAGCGCGGTGTACGGACCCCAGAAGGGGGCGTCCCCGGAGGTGGTGGAGGAGCTGGACCGGGCCCTGGCCCGCTTCGGCGCCGTGATCGGCGGCGGCGTGGGGGACCTGCCGGGCGCCGGCGCCGCGGGGGGGGCGGGGGCCGGGCTGGTCCACTTCCTGGGCGCAACTCTGCAGCGCGGGGCGCCGCTGGTGGTCGAGGCCGCCGGCCTCGACGCCGCCCTGGCGGGGGCGCGGGCCGTCTTCACCGGCGAGGGCCGGGTCGACGCCCAGACCGCCTACGGCAAGGGTCCGGTCGAGGTCGCCCGCCGGGCCCGGGCCGCCGGAGTGCCGGTGGTGCTGATCGCGGGAAGTCTGGGCGCCGGATGGGAGGCGGTTCTCGATCAGGGGGTTACCATGGCGCTCCCGTTGACCGAGGAGACAATGCCGCTGGAGGAGATGCAGGCGCGAGCGGCGGAGCTGCTGTCAGCCGCGGCTGCGCGAGCATGCGCGCGACTGTGAGCGAACGCAGCGACGCCCAGCTGGTGGCCGCCTACCGGGCCGGCGAGGTGGACGCGTTCGAGGAGCTGCACAGGCGTTACGTGGGTTCGATCTACCGGCTGGTCCACCGCAAGCTGGGGGACCGGCTGCTGGCCGAGGACATCGCCCAAGAGACCTTCATGAAGAGTCTGCGCACCCTGGACCGGGTCGACGAGTCCTTCAACTTCGGAGGCTGGGTGCACACGGTGGCCCGCAACCTCTGCTACGACGAGCTGCGGCGGCGGCAGCGCGACCCGCGCCAGGAGGACACGAGCGAGGACCAGGAGATGATGCTCCGGCTGCCGGCGCCCGCCCAGCGCTTCGACCCGGTCATTCAGAGCGAGCAGTCGGATCTCCGGCGCCAGGTCTGGGAGGTCGCCCAGCGCCTGCCCGAGAAGTACCGGCTGGTGTTGACGCTGCGCGAGCTGCAGGGGCTGAGCTACCGCCGCATCGGGCAGGTCATGGAGATCAGCGAGAGCGCGGTGGAAACGCTGCTCTACCGGGCCCGGTTGCGCTTCAAGGAGGAGTTCATCGCGGCCCAGGGGGGGCCGGCGCTGGAGTGTTCGGAGGTGGTGCCCCTGCTCGCCCCCTACGTGGCCGGAAAGCTGCGCCGGGGCCAGGCCGACGTGGTCCGCGAACACCTGGCGAACTGCGTCAGCTGCAGCCGCAAGCTGGGCTCCGGCGTGGGCCGCCGCCGCCCCGCGGGCGGTGCCGAACCGCAGGCGCGCTAGCGGGGTGATGAAAAAGGTCGGCGAGGGCTGCGGTGTCCAGGTGGTCCAGGTGCAAGGAGCCGCCGAGCCCCGGAGCGCGCGCACTTTGAGTGCGTAAGCGAGGAGCGCAGAAGGTGACGCCGCAGATGGGCCGCATGGGCGCCAAGATCCGCCGATTCCTTTTTCAACGGCCTGCTAGTGGCCAGGCAC
>JBBSHA010000114.1:0-7171 GCA_038253595.1 Candidatus Dormibacterales bacterium | reverse complement strand
GCCCGGGCCGAGCCGGGCGCCGGCTTCATCGCCCGCACCTCGGGCGCGGCGGTCCAGCCAATCGGGCTGGTGGGGACCCGGAGCTGCTTCCCCAAGGGTTCGAGGTGGCCGCGCCGGGTGGCTGTTGAAGTCCGTTACGGACGCCCGTTCCAGGTCCTGGCGCGGCGCGCCGACGGGCGCCGGGTGGGCAACCAGGAGGCCGCCGACGCCATCATGCTGGCGATCGCGGAACTGCTCCCGGCCGAGATGCGGGGCCACTACGCCGACATGCCCGGCCTCCGGCGCCGCCTGGCGGGGATCACCCGGCCGCTTTAGCGCCGGGGCCCCGCTCAACCTCCGCTCGAGGAGGGGGGCTGGGCCCAGTCCTGCTCGATCATGCCGCCCAGGGCCGCGTTGAAGCACGCGTCGTACGCCTCCTGGAGCGTGTGTGGGGAGAGCACTGACGACTGCTGGCGGTAGGCCGCGAAGTCGGCCAGACGGGCGATGATCTGGCGCGGGTGCGACCCCCGCAGCGGCCGGCCCGCCTTCTCGTAGAGCCCGAGCAGGTAGGGCACCGCCTGCGGCGCCCAGACCACCCCGCTGCGATCGCATTCGTACTTGAGGATGTTGGTGAAGGCCTCCGGCGAGGGGTTGCCGACCCCGATCTTGTAGGCCATGCGGCGGAGGAAGGCCTCGTCGACCAGCGACGCCGGCGAGAGGTTGGTCGAGAAGACCACCTGGCAGAGGAAGGGGAGCTCGATCTTGCGGCCTGAGGCGGGCAGGTCCAGGTAGTCGATCTTCTTCTCCATCGGCACGATGAACCGGTTCAGGAGCCGCATCGGCGGCACCTCCTGGCGCCCGAAGTCGTCGATCACGAAGACGCCCGCGTTGGCCTTCCACTGCAGGGGCGCCTCGTAGTACCGGTTCTGGGCATCGTACGTCAGCTCCAGCTGGTTGAGGGTCAGCTCGCCCCCGACCGTTACCACGGGCCGCTCGATTCGGACCAGCCGCCGGTCGACCGGCTGCTCGCCCTCGGAGAGGCGGTGGTAGACGGGGTCGATGACGCGGATAATCTCGTCGCCCACGGCCACCGCGTGGGGCAGCTCGATGGGGGCTCCCATCAGGAGCGCCATCCGCTCGGTGATCGTCGACTTGCCGTTGCCCGGCGCCCCGAAGATGAAGAGGGAGGCGCGGGAGACCATGGCCCCTCCGATCTGGTCGATCACGTGCTGGTCGAGCTGAAGGTTGCCCAGCGCCTGTTTGAGCATGGCGTCGGTGACGCCGGTCTTGGCGCTGACCTGCGTGTGCACCAGCTCGACATAGTCGTCGTAGCGCACCGGGCACGGCCCCAGGTAGCGGGTCTGCACCGCCGACACCTCCGCCGCCCGCTGGCGGCCGGCGCTGGACACGGTGTAGGACATCCGGACCGGGATCGGGCGGCCCTCAAGGCCCGGCTCGTTGGCGAACCCGACGGTGTCCATCAGCTGCGAGCGCTGGAACTCCTCGATCAGGGACTGCATGATCTCGAAGGGAATGCCGAGCCGGGTTTCGAGGGCGGCGCCGCTGAGCTGGTCCGCGAAAGCGATCGTGCGCAGGAGCAGGCTGGAGACCAGGTCCCGGCGAATCCCGAGGTCCTCGATGCTCCTCGGAATGGCGATGGCTCCAAGCTGCACGGCGCACGACACTATACAATTTCCCATCTCCGGTTGCGGCCCCCGGCGGCCGCCGCCGGCAACCCCGCCGCGGTGGCTCTCTCTAGAATCGCGCCACCGATGGAGTACGCCGCCCTCGACCTGGAGACGACCGGCCTCGACACCGAGCGCGACCGCGTGATCGAGGTGGGGGCGGTGACCTTCACGGAGAGCGCGGTGACCGGCACGCTGGAGAGCCTGGCCAACCCTGGCCGCTCGCTGCCGGTCGCGGTGAGCCGGCTGACCGGGATCACCCAGACCGACCTCGCCGGCGCGGTGCCCCCGGCCACCGCGCTGCGCCGGCTCGCCGACTTCGTCGGCGACCGCCGGCCGGTCGGCCACGGGGCCCGCCTGGACGTCGACTTCATGGCCGCGGCCGGCCTCTGGCCGCCGGGGTTGGAGATCCTCGACACCCTCGACATCGCGCGCATCCTGCTGCCCGACGCCGCCAGTCACAGCCTGCCCGTCCTGGCCCTCGAGTTGGGGCTGGCCCAGCCCCGACCGCACCGCGCCCTGGACGACGCCGACGCCACCCGCCAGCTCTTCCTGCGCCTCCGCGAGGAGGCGGCCCGGCTCGACGGCGGTCCCCGGGAAGCGGTGCTGGCCCTGGTCGCGCCCTATCAATGGGCGATCGCCCGTTTCTTCGTCGAGGCCCTGGACCAGCCCGGCAAGCCGCCGGCACCAGGCCCGCCGGCCCCGGCCCGGCCCGCACGAGAGCCCGGGAGCCCCGCCGCCGCCCGTCCCGGCCCGAGCCGGACCGCGGTCGACGACGACCCTCACGCGCTGGCCGGGCTGCTGGCGCCGGGGGGCCCCCTGGCCCGGGCGCTGCCCGGCTACGAGCACCGCGAGTCCCAGCTCCAGATGCTGCTGGCGGTGGCCCAGACCATGCAGCGGGGGGGCACCCTGGTGGCGGAGGCGGGCACCGGTACGGGCAAGAGCCTGGCCTACTTGGTACCGGCGATCGCCCGCGCGCTGCGCCGGGGCGAGCGGGTGCTGATCAGCACCCACACCCACACGCTGCAGGAACAGCTGATGGCCAAGGACATCCCGGCCCTGCGCGAATGGCTGCCCTGGGACTTCGAGGCCTGCCTGCTCAAGGGCCGCGCCAACTACCTCTCCCCGCACCGCTGGCGGACCTTCCTGGCCGAGCCCTGCGGGGATGCCGAGGAGCTCCGCTTCAAGCTCAAGG
The DNA here is from genome assembly GCA_038253595.1 of Candidatus Dormibacterales bacterium. Lineage (GTDB taxonomy): Bacteria > Chloroflexota > Dormibacteria > Dormibacterales > Dormibacteraceae > JBBSHA01. The sequence continues at coordinate 4,312 of JBBSHA010000114.1, read as the reverse complement.
TGGTGCTCTGGCTGCACCGCACCCCCACCGGCGACCGCTCGGAGCTGCGGCTCCAGGGCCGGGAGGAGGCGCTCTGGGCGCGGGTGGCGTCCGATCCCCTCGACTGCGCGGGGGCCATCTGCCGGGGGGGTCCTGATCCCTGCTTCGTCCACCGGGCCCGCGCGGAGGCTGACCGCGCCGACGTGGTCGTGGTCAACCACGCGCTGCTCCTGGCCGACGCCGGGACCGGCGGCAACCTGCTCCCCGCCTACGACCACCTGGTGATCGATGAGGCCCACCACTTGGAGGATGCCGCCACCCAGGGCCTGCGCTGCGAGATCGACAGCCCCGGCTTCGAGACGCTCCTGGACCAGCTCGCGGACGCCCGGACCGCAGCTCCCGGCGGCCTCCTTCGAGACATCCAGCGGCAGCCCCACCTGGGCTCGTCGAGCCAATCGCTGGTCGGGGCCGAGGCCCTGGCCCTGGCCGCCCGCGCCCGGGTCGCGACGCTGTTCGAGACGGCGGCGGGGTGGGTCCAGCACCACCTGCCGGTGGACACCGGCCGCCGCGAGGACTCCGTGCGGCTGCTGGCCGACCACCGGGCGGCCGCGGACTGGGCCGGCCTCGGCAGCGTCGCCGGCGATGCGCTGACCGCGCTGGCGGCCCTTGATTCCCAGCTCCGGCGGGCCGTCGCCCTGAGCCGCGACTGGCTGGGCGGGGAGGAGCCCGACCAGGCGCTGCGGGAGCTGGAGAGCGTGCGCGGCCGGCTGGCCGAGGCGGCCGACCTCTGCCGCCAGGCGCTGCTGGAGCCCGACCCCAACCGGGTCTACTGGTTCAGCCAGGCGCTGCGCACGCCCGGCCTGGTCCTCCGCTCCGCCCCCGTCAATGTCGGCTCGCTGCTCCGCGAGCACGTCTACGGCGGCCGGTCCAGCCTGGTCCTGACCTCGGCCAGCCTGGCCGTCGCCGGCAGCTTCGATTACCTGCTCTCCCGCGTCGGCCTCGGGTCCGGCGTGGAGACGCTGATCCTGGCGTCGCCCTTCGACTACTTCGACCAGGCGCTGGTCTGCCTGCCCATCGACATGCCGGAGCCGCAGGCGCCGGAGTTCGAGCCGCTGCTGGAGGCGGTGATCGCCGACGTGGCCCGCCGGCTGAACGGGCGGACCCTGGTCCTCTTCACCTCGCATCGACAGCTGCGCGACGTCCACGCCGCCCTCCACCACCGCGCCGACCTCGACGACGTGCTGATCGTCGGCCAGGGTGTCGACGGCCAGCGCCGGCAGGTCCTGAGGAGCTTCCTGGAGAGCGAGCGCGCGCTGCTCCTGGGCACCGCCAGCTTCTGGGAGGGGATTGACATCCCGGGCGACCAGCTCTCCTGCGTGATGATCGTCAGGCTGCCCTTCCCGGTTCCCACCGAGCCAGTGTTCGCCGCCCGCGCTGAGCAGGTCCGCGACCCCTTCTCCGGCTACGCGCTGCCGCTGGCCGCCCTCCGGTTGAAGCAGGGGTTCGGCCGCCTGATCCGGCGCAGCTCCGACCGGGGGGCGGTGGTCATCCTCGACAACCGCATCTCCAGCCGCGACTACGGGCGGGCCTTCCTCGAAGTGCTGCCGCCCGCCTCGCAGTACCGGGGCCCGCTGGAGCGGACCGGGGAGCGGATCGAGGAGTGGGTGGCCGGGCCCCGGCCCGCCCGGTGAGCACGCTCTACGTGGTCGCCACCCCGATCGGCAACCTGGAGGACGTCAGCCGGCGCTTGCTGCGCGTTCTCGCCGAGGTCTCGGCGATCGCGGCCGAGGACACCCGGGTCACCGCCCGCCTGCTCGCCCGCCACGGCCTGCGCGTGCCGATGCTCAGCTACCGGGCGCCGGTCGAGCGCCGCGCCCTGGCCCGGGTGCTGGACGCGCTCGAGCTGGGGGACGTGGCGCTGGTCAGCGATGCGGGCACGCCGACGGTCAACGACCCCGGGCGGCGGCTGGTGGAGGCGGCCTGGGAGGCCGGGCACGCGGTGGTCGCGATCCCCGGCCCGAGCGCGGTTGCCGCCGCCCTCTCGGTGGCCGGCCTGGGCGGCGACGGGTTCACCTTCACCGGCTACCTGCCGCGCAAGCCGGGCCAGATGAAGCGCCTGCTCGACGAGGTCCGGGAGTCCCCCCGCGCCTTCGTCGCGTTCGAGTCTCCGCACCGGGTGCAGCGATCGCTGGCGGCGATCGCGGAGCAGCTGCCGGAGCGCCGCCTGGCCGTGTGCCGGGAGCTCACCAAGATCCACGAGGAGGTGGTGCGGGGGACCGCCGCCGAGGTGCTGGTGGCGCTGGGCGGGCGGGCGCGGGGCGAGTTTACGCTTGTCATCTCCGGTGCCTGATCCCGCCCCCCCGATCCTCGTCGCCGTCGCCTGGCCGTACGCCAGCGGCCCCCGCCATATCGGCCATGTCGCCGGCTTCGGGGTGCCCTCCGACGCCTTCGCCCGCTACCAGCGCCTGCGCGGGGCGCGGGTCCTGATGGTGAGCGGGACCGACGAGCACGGAACCCCGATCACGTACGGCGCCGACGCCGCCGGGGTCTCGCCGCGCGAGTTCGCGGACCGCAACAACCGGGTGATCATCGAGGACCTGAAGAACCTCGGCCTCAGCTACGACTGCTTCACCCGGACGACCACCCGCAACCACCGGGAGGTGGTCCAGGACCTCTTCACGCGTCTCCACGAGAGGGGCTACATCGTGCCCCGGGTCCAGATGGGGGCGGTCTCCCCGAGCAGCGGACGGACGCTGCCCGACCGCTACATCCAGGGCACCTGCCCGATCTGCGGCTACGGTGAGGCCCGGGGCGACCAGTGCGACAACTGCGGCAACCAGCTCGACCCGGTGGATCTGATCAACCCCCGCTCCCGGATCAACGGCGAGGTTCCCAGCTTCCGGGAGACCGAGCACTTCTTCTTCGAGCTGCCCGCCTTCGCCGACCGGCTGGCGGAGTGGATCGGCGGCCAGGAGAACTGGCGGCCCAACGTCCGCGCGTTCTCCGCCAACCTCCTGCGCGACCTCAAGCCGAGGGCGATCTCGCGCGACCTCGACTGGGGGGTGCCGATCCCCCTGCCGGGCTGGGTGGACCGTCCCGACAAGCGCATCTACGTCTGGTTCGACGCCGTGATCGGCTACCTCTCGGCCTCCATCGAGTGGGCCCGCAACCGGGGCACGCCCGACGCCTGGCGAGAGTGGTGGCAGGACCCGACGGCACTCGGCTACTACTTCATGGGCAAAGACAACATCACCTTTCACACCATCATGTGGCCCGCGATCCTGCTCGGTGCGGGCGACCTCCGGCTGCCCCACGACGTGGTGTCGAGCGAGTACCTGACGATGGAGGGCAGGCAGTTCTCGAGCAGCCGCGGCCACGTGATCGAGGTCCGTGACTTCCTCTCCCGCTACGACCCCGACCCCCTCCGCTACCACCTGACGATCGCCGGCCCGGAGACCAACGACTCCGACTTCACGTGGGCCGAGTTCGTGCGCCGCAACAACGACGAGCTGGTCGGCACCTGGGGCAACCTGGCCAACCGGACGCTCAAGCTCTGCCATGTCAGCTTCGGCGCCGTGCCGGAGCCGGCCGAGCTGGGAGACCGCGACCGCCGCCTGCTGGCCGAGGTCGAGGCCGGCTTCCATTCGGTCGGCGAGCGCCTCGGCCAGGCCCGCTTCAAGGCGGCGATCACCGAGGCGATGCGCCTGGCGGCGCTGGTCAACCAGTACCTGGGCGAGGAGCAGCCCTGGAAGACGATCAAGGCCGATCGGGGGCGCGCGGCCACGGTGCTCTACGTGGCCGTCCGCTGCGTGGACAGCCTGAAGGTGATGTTCACGCCCTTCCTGCCCTTCACCTGCCAGCTCCTCCACCGGCTGCTGGGCTACGACGACGTGCTCGCCCCCCAGCCCGAGCTGAGGGAGTACGACGAGCCCGGCCACGGCAGCCATGTCGTGCTGGGCGGCGAGTACTCCCGGGAGGAGCGCTGGCGGCCCAGCCGGATCGCCCCCGGCCAGGCCCTTCGCCCGCCCCAGATCCTGTTCCGCAAGCTGGACGACGACACCGCCGAGCGCGAGCTGGCGAGGATGGCCGAAGCACGTCCGGCCTGATCGACACCCACCTCCACCTGGGCGAGGTGGAGGCCCAGCCGGGGGGCGTGGACGGGGCCCTGACCGAGGCCCGCGAGGCCGGCATCAGCGAGTTCATCGCCATGGGGGTGGACCTCGCCAGCTCCCGCCAGGCGGCCGAGTGGGCGCTCGTCGAGCCGGGGGTGTGGGCGGCGGCCGGCCACCACCCCCTGAACCAGGCCGGCCCCGACCTGGGCGCGCTGCGGGCG
>JBBSHA010000113.1:0-7198 GCA_038253595.1 Candidatus Dormibacterales bacterium | reverse complement strand
GGTTGTGGGCGACGAGCATCAGCGTGACCGAGCGCAGCGCCTCGTCAGAGTCGTTGTCGGCGGTCATGTCCTGGATCAGATCGTCGAACACGCGGTGGTAGAGGCGGTCGATCTCGTCGTCCTTCGCCGCCACCTCGCGAGCGCGCTCGGCATCCTGTTCGATGAGGGCGTCCAGGATGTCGCGGACCTGCTGGGAGGCCAGCTCGCCCATGAGGCCGAACTCGACCCGGAGCGGCCGCTGGGGAAGGCCGGCCAGCGTCCCGGTCATGCGGGCGATGCGCACCGCGTAGTCGCCGATCCGCTCCAGCTCGGTGGAGATGTACTGGACGCCCATCAGGTTGCGGAGGTCGCGGGCCACCGGCTGCTGGGTGGCGATCACGGTGAAGCACTGCTCCCGGATCTGTCGGAACAGCTCGTTCAGGTCCTGGTCGTTGCGCCGCACCTGGTCGGCCCCGGTCCGGTCCAGACCGCGGAGCGCGGTGAGGGCCTCGTCGATCTGCGATTCGACCAGCGTGGCCATCCGGAGCAGGGCCTCGCGGAGCGCCTGCAGCTCCTTTTCGAAGGCGTCCCTAGCCAAATCGCCCGGTGATGTAGTCCTCGGTACGGCGGTCCCGGGGGTGGTTGAACAGCTCAACCGTGGGGGCGAACTCCACCAGCTCACCGTAGCGCTCCTCGCCGTGCATCAACATGAAGGCGGTGAAGTCGGCGACGCGGGCCGCCTGCTGCATGTTGTGGGTCACGATCACGATCGTGTAGCTCTCGGCCAGGCGGCCTATGAGGTCCTCCACCTTCAGCGTGGCGATCGGGTCCAGGGCCGAACAGGGCTCGTCCATCAGGATCACCTCGGGGTCGACCGCGATGCAGCGGGCGATCGACAGCCGCTGCTGCTGGCCGCCGGACAGCGAGGCCGCGGGCAGGGTCAGGCGGTCCTTGACCTCGTCCCAGAGGGCGGCGTCGGTCAGGCTGCGCTCGACCACCTCGTCGATCCGGGCGCGCTTCCAGCCCAGCAGACTCGGCGCAAACGCGACGTTGTCGCGGATCGACATCGGGAAGGGGCTGGGGCGCTGGAAGACCATGCCCACCCGCTGGCGCAGCCGGAGCAGGTCGCGCGACTCGATGATGTTGTCGCCGTCGAACATGACGCGGCCCTCGGCGTAGCTGCCGGGCACCAGGTCGTACATCCGGTTGAGGATCCGGAGCAGCGTGGTCTTGCCGCAGCCGGAGGGGCCGATCAGCGAGGTGACCCGCTTCTCGGGGACATCCAGGGTGACGTCGCGGAGGGCGGCGAGGGGGCCGTAGTAGAACGACACCGATTCGAGCGCGATCTTGGTCGGGGCGGAGCCCGGGAGGGCGCGGAGCACGCTCACCTGCTTGCGGTCGGCGGCCACGGCGCGCTTCGCCTCGGGCTGCTCCACTGCCGACAAGGTAGCGCGGGATGGGTTAAGCGCAGGTTATGGGCTCGCTAATCGGGCCGGCCGGAAGGGCGATGCCGAAGACCTGGCCGCCGTCGCCGGCCGCCTCCGTCCACACCCGGCCGCCCTGGGCCAGCACCAGGTGCTTGGTGATGGCCAGGCCCAGGCCGCTGCCCGGCGTCTCCCGGGTCCGTGCCGGGTCGACCTTGTAGAAGCGTTCGAAGACGCGGTCCCAGTGCTCGGGGGAGATTCCGAGCCCGCGGTCCCTGACCCGGATCAGGACCTCCGCGCCGGCCGGTTCGGAGCTGATGTCGACGGAGCTGCCGGGGGGCGAGAACTTGGCGGCGTTGTCCATCAGGTTGCCCAGGGCCTGGGCCAGCTTGCTGCGGTCCGCCACGACGGTCACCCCGGCCGCCAGCGACAGGGTCAAAGGCCGCTCCAGCTGCATCCTCTCCGCGGTCTCGGTGACCAGGTCGGCGAGTGTGAACCGGCTGGGCCGGAGGACCAGGCCGCCGCCCTCGATCTCGGCCAGCTGGCGCAGGTTGTCGATGATCGCGGCCAGGTGGTCGGCCTCCTTAACAGTCCGCGTCGCGAAGCGGCGGCGGGCGTCCTGGGGGGGGTCGCCGAGCAGGCTCTCAGCGGCCAGCCGGAGTGAGGTGACCGGCGTCTTCAGCTCGTGCGAGAGGTTGGCCACGAACTCCTGGCGGACCAGCTCCAGCCGGCGCAGGGCGGTGACGTCGGTCAGGAACATCAGGCTGTCGCCCGCCCGCGGGCCCGGCGCCAGCCGGATCCGCATCGCCAGGCGGCGGTGAGCGAGTCGCACCTCCTGGTCGTGGCCGCCCGCTCGCAGGGCCTCGAACAGGCGACCCTCCCGCGTCACCTCGAGAGCGCTCGCCGGCAGCCGGCGGGGGTCGATCGCGAAGAAGTCGCGTGCGGCCTGGTTGGCAGCGATGATCCGGTTCTCGCGGTCGAGGAGCAGGGCCATCATCGGGGCCTCCTCGAGCAGGTCCCGGAACGGCTCCGGGCGGCCCGGGTCGAGGGCCGACCCCGCTCGCTCCCGCCATCGCCGCCAGATCATGGCGCGAGTATAGGAGCGGCCCGGAGCCATGGCCCCGACGGCTCCGTGCCGGCGGCGGCCACTCGCCACCGCCTCACCGCTTAAGCGGCCGATAACCCGGGGTTAACCAGGGCGGCTCTAGATTCGGTTCATGCAAGCCAGACCGATCCGAACCTCGGCGGTCGCCGTGGCCACCCTCGTCGCGGTCGCCGCCTGCGGCGGCTCCGGGTCCACGCCAGCGCCGACCCGACCGGCGGCCGACGTCGGCAGCGGCCAGCTCCAGGGGGCCGGGGCCACGTTCCCGGAGCCGTTCTACACCAAGGCGTTCTACGCGTACAACCAGAAGCATTCCCAGGTCTCGGTCAACTACCAGGCGATCGGCTCCGGCGGTGGCATTCAGCAGTTCACCAAGGGCACGGTCGACTTCGGCGCCTCCGACGTGCCGATGAACGACAAGGAGATTGCGGCAGCCGGCGGCGACTCCACCCTGGTCCAGTTCCCGAGCACCCTGGGCGTGATCGCGATCGCCTACAACCTGCCCGACGTGGGCAAGCTGCGGCTCGACGGCCCCACCCTGGCCGGAATCTACCTGGGCCGGATCAAGAGGTGGGACGACCCCGCCATCAAGGCCCTGAACGGGTCGGCCAAGCTGCCGGCCAAGGACATCACGGTCGTCCACCGCTCCGACGGTTCGGGCACCACCTTCGCCTTCACCGACTACCTGAGCAAGCTGAGCACCGACTGGAAGTCCCAGGTTGGCAACGCCAAGTCGGTGCAGTGGCCGACCGGTGTCGGCGCCAGCGGCAACCAGGGTGTGGGCCAGCAGGTCAAGACCACCGACTATTCGATCGGCTACGTCGAGCTGGCCTACGTCGTGCAGGCCAAGCTCCAGCAGGCGGAGCTCAAGAACCGCGCGGGCAAGTACATCGCGGCCTCGATCGAGGGAGCCACCCAGGCCGCCGCCCAGGCGCCCAAGGGCTCGATCTCGGCGACCAGCTTCTCGATCACCGATGAGCCCGGTGACACCACCTACCCGATCACCACCTTCAGCTGGGTGATCCTCAAGAAGAACCAGGCCGATGCCGCCAAGGGCAAGGCGGTGGTGAACGTCTGGAAATGGGTCGTCACCGACGGCCAGCAGTACGGCAAAGACCTGCAGTTCCCGCCCCTGCCCAAGGAGGTGACGGAGCTCGCCTTCGCCACCCTGAAGCAGGTCACCAGCGGCGGTGCGGCGATCCTGACCTGAGCCCTCTCTCTCCCGCGGAGAGCCGGTGGCGCGCCGTCGCGCCCCGGCTTTCTGTTTTGCTGGGTGGCTGATGTCGAGTTGGCAGGCGATCCTGATCGGCCTCCTCCAGGGCGCCACCGAGCTCTTCCCGGTGTCGTCCCTGGGTCATGCGGTGATCCTGCCCAGCCTCCTCCACTGGGCGTACCGGCAGTCAGACCCCAGCTTCGTCCCCTTCCTGGCGCTCCTCCACCTGGGTACGGCGGGTGCCCTGCTGGTCCTCTACCGGAGCGAGTGGGCAGGCCTCGTGAGGGGCTTTGTGGGGGCCGGCCTGCGGGGCCGGATCGAGGGCCCCGAGGAGCGGATGGCCATGCTCCTGCTGGTCGGCACGGTTCCCGGCGTGGCGGTCGGCTTCTCGCTCGAAAAGCCACTCAAGTCGCTGTTCGCCAGCCCCCGAGTGGCGGCCTCGTTTCTGATCGTCAACGGCCTCATGTTGATCGCGGCCGAGGCCCTGAGGAGACGCGCGGAGCGGCGCCAGGCCACCGCGGAGCTGAGCCGCGAGGAGCAGGAGTCGGCCTTCAAGCCGGCCGCAGCCCTCGGCTTCCGCGCCGCCGCCTTCGTGGGCACGGCCCAGGCGCTGGCGCTTCTGCCGGGGATCTCCCGCTCGGGCGCGACGATGGCCGGCGGCCTGCTGGCGGGCCTGAGCCACCAGGAGGCGGCCCGCTTCTCGTTCCTGCTGGCGACGCCCATCATCCTGGGGGCGGGCGTGCTCGAGGTGCCCAGCCTGTTCGAGCGGCCTGGCTCGCTGCCCGTCTACGTGGCTGCCGCCGTGCTCGCCGGGCTCGCCGCCTACGCCAGCGCCCGCTTCCTGCTCCGCTACTTCAGGTCGGGCCGGCTGGACCCGTACGGCGGCTACTGCGTCATCGCCGGCCTGGTCGCCCTGCTGCTCCTCCGTTAGAGGTGACTCGCCGCGGCGCCGGCGATGGCCTGGCTCGCGTGCTCTAGGCTTGGTGCCGATGGCCACCCGTGTTCGCAGCGATCCCGTGGCCAAGGCGGCCGAGCCGACCCCCTCCATCTACCTCAACCGTGAGCTCTCGCGGCTGGCCTACGACGAGCGCGTGCTGGCCCGCTGCGAGGACGGCTCGCTGCCGCTGCTGGAGCGCGTCCGCTTCCTGCACCACTTCAGCGCCAACCTCGACGACTTCTTTCAGGTCCGCGTCGCCGGGCTCAAGGAGCAGGTCGGCGCCGTGCCCGGGGTCGCCTCGCAGGACGGGCTGACTCCGAGCGAGCAGCTGCGGAACATCCGGCGCCGGGTGGAGGCGCTGTGCGCCCGCCAGCAGCGGGTCTGGGCCGAGGAGCTGGCGCCGCAGCTGGCGGAGGCCGGCATCCGGATCGTGGCGGCCGGCAACCTCGCCCGCCGGGACTCCGACTTCCTGGCAGCGTTCTTCAAGGAGCGCATCTTCCCAGTGCTGACGCCGCTCGCGGTCGACCCCGGCCATCCCTTCCCCTACATCTCAAATCTGTCCCTCAACCTGGCGGTCATGGTCCGCGACCCCCTTCGCCGCCAGGATCGCTTCGCCCGGCTCAAGGTGCCGCCCCTCCTGGCCCGGTTCGTGCCTCTGCCGGACGGCCAGCGCTTCGTGCCCCTGGAGCAGGTGATTGCCACCCAACTGCAGTCGCTCTTCCCGGGCATGGAGGTGCTCAGCCACACGCAGTTCCGGGTCACGCGGGACAACGACCTGGACGTGGTCGACTCCGAGGCCGAGGACCTCCTGCTCACCATCCAGACAGAGCTGCTGAGGCAGCGGCGGCGGGCTCAGGCGGTGCGCCTCGAGGTCCAGCCGGACGTGTCGGCGGAGGTCCTGGAGCTGCTCACCCGGGAGCTGGAGCTGGGACCCGCGGACGTGTACTCCGCAGCCGGCCTGCTCGATCTGGGGGGGCTGGACATGCTCGTCGAGCTCGACCGCCCCGACCTCAAGGTGGCGCCGCGGCCGCCCGCGGTGCCCCCCCAGCTGGCGGATGTCGACGGCCGGCCGGCGGACATCTTCGGGGCCCTCGAGACGGGCGACATCCTGGTCCATCACCCCTACGAATCGTTCTCGGCCTCGGTCGAGGCCTTCATCCGCCAGGCCGCCGCCGACCCCCACGTGCTGGCCATCAAGCAGACGCTCTACCGGACCTCGGGGCCCGCCTCCCCGATCGCCCGGGCCCTGGCCGGGGCAGCCGAGGCGGGCAAGCAGGTGGTCGCCCTGATCGAGCTCAAAGCCCGCGGCGACGAGCAGGCCAATATCGCCTGGGCACAGGCGCTGGAGCAGGCCGGGGTCGACGTCGTGTACGGCCTGGTTGGCCTCAAGACCCACGCCAAGGTGACCATGGTGGTCCGCCAGGAGGGGGCCCACATCCGGCGCTACGTCCACATCGCGACCGGCAACTACAACCCCTCCACGGCGCTCGGCTACGAGGACCTCGGCCTGCTGTCGGCGGACGCCGACCTGGGCGCGGACGTGGCCGACCTCTTCAACCTGCTCACCGGGTACAGCCGGCAGCGCCGCTACCGCCGGTTGCTGGTGGCTCCGATCACGCTGCGGGCGGGGATCCTGAAGCTGATCCGGGACGAGGCGGCGGCCCCCGACGGCCGGATCGTGATCAAGGTCAACAACCTGGTCGATCCCGGCATCATCGACGCCCTCTACCAGGCCGCCCAGGCCGGCACCGAGATCGACCTGCTGGTGCGCAGCGTGTGCGCCCTGCGGCCCGGGGTGCCCGGGCTCTCGGACCGGGTCCGGGTGCGCTCGCTGGTCGGCCACTACCTGGAGCACTCGCGGATCTTCCGGTTCGGCAGCGACCGGCGGGGGGCACAGTGGTTCATCGGCTCCGCCGATATGATGGATCGCAACCTCGACCGCCGGGTCGAGGCCGTGGTCCCGGTCAGCGACCCCGGCCTCCAGGCCCGGCTGGACGAGATCATCGCCATCGAATTGGCGGACGACCGGCTGGCCTGGCAGCTCGGCTCCGGCGGCGACTGGAAGCGGGTGGGCGGGCCCGGCCGGACGGACGCCCAGCAGCGCTTCGCCGAGCTGGCGGCAGAGCGGTCGCGAGGCCCCCTTGCCGCCGCCGATTGAGCACCTCCGGCTGAGTGCCGGTCCCGGCTTTCATCTGCCCGGCCTGGCGGCGGTCGCCGAGGGGGTCGCCGCCGGGACGGAAACCGAGAGCCGGCTGGAGAGCGTGCACTTCGACACCCCCGACCTCCGGCTGGCGCGCTGGGGTGTGAGCCTGCGCCACGTCCAGGGCGAGGACTGGATCCTCACCCTGGGCTCGGGCGAGCACCGCTTCCCGGGCACCGCCAAGCGCCCTCCCGCAGCCGCGGCCGACCTGGTCTCCGGGTACGTCCGGGCCCTGGCCCTGGCGCCGGTGGCAAGGCTCTCGACCTGGCGCCGTCAGGTCTGGCTCGAGGGACCGGCGGCAGAGCCGCTGGCCCGGGTGGTGGACGACGAGGTGTCGGTGCTC
>JBBSHA010000112.1:0-7261 GCA_038253595.1 Candidatus Dormibacterales bacterium | reverse complement strand
GCGTAGGCGACGCCCTCGTCGCGGAGCGGGTCATACTCGCAGACGACCATCAGGGCCGGCGCTAGCCCGGCGAGCGACTCGGCCCGCAGCGGCGAGGCCTCCGGGTGGTGGCCGGGCGCGCTCCCCAAATAGTGGTCCCAGTACCAGCGCATGGCGGCCGCCGTGAGCCCATAGCCGAGCGCGTTGCGCGCGTACGAGGGCGTCCCGAAGTCGTGGTCGATGACGGGGTAGACCAGAACCTGGAGCGCCGGCAGGAGCCCGGCCGCACGGGCTCGCAGCGCGACCACGGCGGCCAGGTTGCCGCCGGCGCTGTCGCCGCCGACGGCGACCGGCCGGCCCTGCTCCAGCGCCCACCTGGCGACCGCCCAGCAGTCGTCGAGGGCGGCCGGGAACCGGTGCTCGGGGGCCCGCCGGTACTCCACCGACAGGACCCGGGCGCGGGTCCGGTTGGCCATGGCCCGGCAGGGGCCGTCGCACGTGGCCCGGCTGCCCACCACCCAGCCGCCGCCGTGCATCCAGACCACCAGGGGCAGGCCCGCGTCCGGCTCGGGGTCGTAGACGCGGACCGGCACCCCGGCCACCTCGGTGTCGGCAACCGACGTGACCGGTTCGGCGGGGCCGTAGAGGTCGGGCGTCGCCGCCTCCGCCGCGGCCCGGGCGGCCTCCGGGCTGACCTGTTCGATGGCGGGCAGTCCGAGCCCGGCGACTCCGGCCAGGTGGGCCTCGGCCTGGGGGTCCAGGGGCATCCGCGAACTCTAACCCCGGTGGCCGCCGGGGAGACCCGTCACGCCCGGGGCACCGCCGCCGCGCTCGCCGGCGGCGGCGTCAGATCCTGCGCAGCCGGACCTCGGCGACCGAGTGGTCGGCCCCCTTGCGGAGCAGGAGCCGGGCGCGGTCGCGGGTGGGCAGGATGTTCTCGCGCAGGTTGCGGCCGTTGATCTCCACCCAGATCCGGCGCGCGAACTCCACGGCCTCGGTCTCGGAGATCTCCGAGAAGCGCCGGAAGAAGCTGCTGGGATCCCGGAAGGCGGTCGCCCGCAGGGTGAGGAAGCGGGCGAGGTACCAGGCTTCGATGTCCTCCTCGGCGGCGTCCACGTAGACCGAGAAGTCGAAGAAGTCGGACACGAACGCGCGCAGCGCCCGCCGGCGGGCCGGGTCCGGTGGCTGGAGCACGTTGAGGCCTTCGACGATCACGATGTGGGGACGTTCGATGGTCAATTCCTGGCCCGCCACGATGTCGTAGACCAGGTGCGAGTAGACGGGCGCGCGGACCGGGCTGACGCCCGACTTGAGGTCGGTCATGAACCGCATGAGCGCCCGCAGGTCGTAGCTCTCCGGAAAGCCCTTGCGGTCCATCAGTCCGCGCTCCTCGAGCACCCGGTTGGGGTACAGGAAGTTGTCGGTGGTGACCAGGTCGACCCGGGGAGTGTTGGGCCAGCGCGCGAGCAGGGCCTGGAGGACCCGGGCGGTCGTGCTCTTCCCCACCGCCACGCTGCCGGCCACGCCGACGATGTACGGCACCGGCCGGGCCGGCTTGCCGAGGAAGGTGTCGGTGACCTGGTGGAGGCCCTGGGCAGCCCCCACGTAGAGGTTGAGGAGCCGGGAGAGGGGCAGGTAGATGTCCGCCACCTCCTCCAGCGAGACCTGCTCGTTGATGCCGCGGAGGCGGGTCAGGTCCTGGTCCGTGAGCGTCATCGGGGTCGCCGCCCGCAGCCGTGCCCACTCGGCCCGGTCGAACGTCACGTAGGGTGAGTCGCCGGCGTCACGGGACATGACCGCTGCAAGCAAACCAGATCCCGAGGGCGGCCCGAGCCGGTGTCGTCGGAGCACCGCTGGCGGTGCTTGGGTTCTCTGGCTTCAACCGCCAGTTTCGAGGTGCGAGGCGCCTCATTCACCGTCAGAGCGGCGTTATCACGCTGTTTTTCCAAGCGCTTTAACAAGTTCTCACACCGTCTTCATCTGTCTTCATCGGTGGCCCTGCACACTTCCACCTCGTGATCGACCGAGCCATTACCTGGGACGACGAGAAGGCACGCGGCATGAGCTGGGGCATCACCTGGGACGACACCAAGCGCCGCCTGCTGGCCGGCACCCTGGGCGCCCTGTCGGCGCTGTTCCTGCTCGGGCCGCCGGCCGGTCTCAGCATCCCCGCCCTGGCGCGGGGCAGCGCCGCCCCGCTCGCCATCATCGTGATGTCGGCGCCCGGCGGGGCCGCGGCCGCCCGCGCCGCAGTCGTCACCGCCGGGGGCAGCGTCGGCCGCCGCCTGGACCTGATCGACGGCTTCGCTGCCACAGTCCCGGCGGACGTGGTCGAAGGCCTGCGCGCAAGCCGGGGCGTGCGCTCGGTCAGCGCCAACCTTCCGCTCCAGCCCCGCACCGTGGTCGAGGGCTACGACGCGGCCGCCGACACCTACTCCATGGCGGCCGACGCGGCGCTCATGGGTGCCACCCACCAGTGGGCGGCCGGGATCACGGGGCGGGGCGTGGACGTGGCGCTGATCGACACCGGGATCAGCCCGGTGGCCGGCCTCAGCGCCGCGGGCAAGGTGGTCAACGGCCCCGACCTCTCGACCGACGCCGCGGCCCCCGCGCTGCGCTACCTGGACGCTTTCGGTCACGGCACCCACGTCGCCGGCATCATCGCCGGCCACGACGCCGCCGGCTCGGGCCCCGACCCCTACTCGGGCATCGCCCCCGGCGCGCGGCTGGTGAACGTCAAGGTGGGGGCCGCCAACGGTGCGTTCGATGTCACCCAGGTCATCGCCGGGATCGGCTGGGTGGTCGCCCACCGCAATGACAACGGGCTCAACATCCGGGTGCTCAACCTCTCCTTCGGCACCGACTCCACACAGGCGTATACCGATGACCCGCTCGCCTACGCGGCCGAGCTGGCCTGGAGGAGTGGCATCGTGGTGGTGGCGGCCGCCGGCAACAGCGGCACCCGGCTGGGCGCCCTGGACAACCCGGCCACCGACCCGGCCCTGATCGCGGTCGGCGCGGGCGACACCCCGGCCGGCACGGTCGCCGCGTTCTCCAGCTGGGGCAGCGGGACCCGCAACCCCGACCTCATCGCCCCCGGCGTCCACGTGCAGGGCCTGCGCGTGCCCGGCTCCGCCATCGACCAGGGCTTCCCCTCGGCCCGCCTGGGCAGCCGCTACTTCCGGGGCAGCGGGACTTCGCAGGCGGCGGCCATGGTGTCCGGCGCCGTGGCCCTGCTCGTCCAGCAGCACCCCGCCTGGACCCCCGACCAGGTCAAGTACGCACTGACCTCGACGGCCTCCCCCCTCGCCGGCTTCGATGCCCGGGCCCAGGGCGCGGGCGTGGTCAGGCTGGGCGCAGCCGGGGCCATCTCCGCCCTGCTGGCGCCGATCCAGGCGCTGCTTTTCGCCGCCGCCGGCGGCCAGGGGTCGATCGAGCGGGCTCGCGGTTCGGTTCACATCACCCGCAACAACGTCGACCTGACCGGCGAGCAGGACGTCGAGGGCCAGAGCACCGGCACCGCCGGGATCATCGCCCAGGGCGGCTCGGCGGGCTCCAGCGGCTCGACCTGGAGCGGTTCGACCTGGAGCGGCTCGACCTGGAGCGGTTCGACGTGGAGCGGCTCGACCTGGAGCGGCTCGACCTGGAGCGGTTCGACCTGGAGCGGTTCGACGTGGAGCGGCTCCACCTGGTCCGGCGGAATCTGGGCCGCAGGGCTCTGGGCTTAGCCGGGTGCTGACAGACGCCGGCGCGGCCTCGGCTCCGCCCCTGGCCGCGGCCGGCTAGGTCCGGCCGAGTGGTGCACGCGACCCCGATCGTCCGGATCTCGTTCCGCGTCCCGGGCGTGGTCCGGGTCTGGCTCCTGAGTGCCACGCTGGCGGGATTCTCGGGGGTCCTGGTGCTGGGCGCGGCGGCCCAGATGGTGAGGCTCCCGAGCTCCTTCGCGGTACCCTGGTGGCTGCTCGCCGTCGGCTTCTACGTGGCCGACGTGATGGTGGTCCACTTCCACTTCCGGCGCAACGCCCACTCGTTCTCACTGAGCGAGGTGGCGCTGGTGATCGGCCTCTACTTCACGTCCCCGGTCGGGCTGGTCCTGGCCCAGGTCCTGGGCCTGGCCGCGGCGCTGGTGATCAACCGTCGACAGTCGCCACTGCGGCTGGTGTTCAACCTCTGCAACGGGGCGCTGTCGACCGCGGTCTCGATCCTGGTCTTCCGGGTCATGCTGCACGGTACGACCCATGGCCCCTCGGCCTGGCTGGCCACCTTCACCGCCACCGCCGTGGCCGGGGTGGTCGGGGCGCTCAGCGTCCAGATCGCCATCTCCCTCTCGGAGGGCGGCTTCAAGCTCGGCAACCTTTGGACCGTGCTCGGGGTCGCCATGGCCGGCAGTCTGACCGCCAGCGCCCTGGCCCTGGTCGGCGTCACCACCCTCATCTACGACGCCGAGGCGGCCTGGCTGCTGCTGGTGCCGCTGGCCACCCTCTACCTCGCCTACCGGGCCTACATCTCGGAGCGCCAGAAGCACCAGAGCATCGAGTTCCTGTTCGAGTCGAGCCGGATGCTGCAGCGCTCGACCGACGTGGAACCGGCAATGGTGGCCCTGCTGACGCACGTCCGGACCATGTTCCGGGCGGAGTCCGCGGAGATCCTGCTCTTCAGCGGTCGCGACGAGCAGGGTGCGCTGCGCACCTCCGTCGGTCCGGGCATCGACTCCTGCGTCATGCGCCCGATCGCCCTCAGCCACGAGGAGCTGGCCATAAGCCGGCTGGCGGCCGAGCGGGGCGCGCTGCTGCTCACCCCCCAGTCGGGCCGGGAGGCGGCGCGCTTCCTGGCGGCGCGGGGGCTGAAGGACGCGATGGTCGCCACCCTGCGCGGAGAGCGTCGCAACGTCGGCCTGATCCTGGCCTGCAACCGGCTGGGCGAGGTGACCAACTTCGACGGCGAGGACATGCGCGTGTTCGAGACGCTGGCCGGCCAGGCCAGCGTCTCTCTCGAGAACGG
Organism: Candidatus Dormibacterales bacterium; assembly: GCA_038253595.1. Classification (GTDB taxonomy): domain Bacteria; phylum Chloroflexota; class Dormibacteria; order Dormibacterales; family Dormibacteraceae; genus JBBSHA01. Next base: position 2,281 of record JBBSHA010000112.1, on the reverse strand, counting down.
CCGCCTGGAGCAGTCGCTGGCCCAGCTCCGCAAGCTGGATGAGGAGCTGAAGCACCAGGCCTTCCACGATTCGCTGACCAACCTGGCCAACCGGGTGCTCTTCGCGGAGCGGGTGGAGCACGCGCTCGCCCGCCGCCCCGACGACGTCAGCCAGCTGGCCGTCCTCTTCCTCGACCTCGACGACTTCAAGACCGTCAACGACACCATGGGCCACGCCGCCGGCGACCAGCTCCTGGTGGCCGTCGCCCGCCGGCTCGACCGCTGCCTGAGGCCCCAGGACACGGCCGCCCGGCTGGGCGGCGACGAGTTCGCGGTCCTGCTCGAGAGCGCCACCGAGCAGGAGGCGACGCAGGTGGCGGAGCGGATCGTGGGTGCCCTCGAGCCGCCGCTGGTGATTATGGGCAAGGAGCTCCGGCTCCACGCCAGCATCGGCATCGTGGTCACCTCGCCGGGAGGCACCGCCGACGAGCTGCTCAGCAACGCCGACGTCGCCATGTACAACGCCAAGCACAACGGGAAGGCCCGCTACGAGCTGTTCGAGCCCCGCATGTCGGCGCTGGTGATCGGTCGCCACGAGCTGAACGCCGACATGGAGCGGGCTCTCGAGCGGCGCGAGTTCGTCGTCCACTACCAGCATGGTCGACCTCGAGCATGGTCGGATCGTCGCCCTCGAGGCGCTCGTCCGCTGGCACAAGCCGCGGCGCGGGATCATCGGCCCGGACCAGTTCATCCCGCTGGCGGAGGAGACGGGGCTGATCCTGCCCCTGGGCTCATACGTGCTCCGCGAGGCCTGCGCCCGCGCCCGCGAGTGGCAGCAGGCGTACCCCGAGCACGCCGAGCTGGCGATCAGCGTCAACATCTCGGTCAAGGCGGTCCAGGCGCCGGGCCTGGTGGCCGACGTGGTCGCGGCCCTGAACGAGAGCGGGCTGGACCCGCGCAACCTGATCCTGGCGATCACCGAGAGCGCGATGATGAAGGACCCCGAGCAGATGGTGGTTGCCCTCCGGGAGCTGAAGGCGCTCGGGCTGCGGCTCGCGATCGACGACTTCGGCACCGGCTACTCCTCGCTCAGCTGGCGAGGCCAGCAGCCCGGCCGCCATCCGCTGAGCCCGACATGCTTTCGATCCGCCCAGCGTTAGTCGATGTAGAGAAGGAGGTTACTTAGATGATCCAGAGATTCAGCGCACGAGTGGGGACGGCCGGCCTGGTGGCCATCGCCGTCGCCGGGCTGCTGGTGGCAGGGCTGGGCGGGGCGGGCGCCGAGCACGTGCGCCTGGCCGCCGACAGCGAACAGTCGCAGGGTGGCTCGGGGCCTGACGGCCGGGAGGCGGGTGACCACCAGGACGGCGCCCAGGACGGCGAGCAGGACGGCGAGCAGGACGGCGCGCAGGGTGACGAGGACGGGTCGAAGGCGGGCCCGAAGGGCGGTCACCCGGGGTCGGCCAGCCGGACTCACAAGCCGCAGCCGCAGTCCCAGGGCGACCACCAGGACTGACCCGGCCGGGCGGCTCGGAAGGCCGCCCCGCGGCTGGCAACCGGAAGCGGCGGCCTCTCAGCCGCGGATCGCGACCGGGGATGTGCACTGGGCGCACCGGCGGGCGCCGACCGGAATCTGGCTGAGGCATTCGGGGCACGGGCGGCTGGCCGGGTCGGTGGCCACCTCACCCCGCTTCTGACGCTCCATCAGGCTGTTGACCGGCTTCACGACCAGGAGGAAGACGACGGCGGCGACGATCAGGAACGAGATCACCGCGTTGACGAAGTCACCGTAGAGGAACCGCGAGCGGTTGACGGTGAACTGGAGGCTGCTGAAGTCGGGCTGCCCGCCCAGCGCCGCCAAGAGCGGGGTGATCAGGTCCTTGACCAGGGCGGCGACCACCGCTCCGAAGGCGCCCCCGATGATGATCCCGACCGCCAGGTCGACGACGTTGCCGCGCAGCACGAACGCTCTGAAATCCCTGACCACTGCCGACCTCCCAGTTGTTGACGGCGAACCCGCGAGCCCGGCTATTGAAGCGCACCACTGCCGCCTGCGGCAGCCGCGGTCCGGGCCCGGGAGCCCAGGCGGGCGAGGCCGATGGCCGCCGCCACCAGCCCGGCCAGGAGCGCGAACGCGCTCCCCAGGCCCGCGTGCGTGTAGACGGCGCCCGAGATCGGCATGACGGCGGCCGGCCCCAGCACCTGGCCGAGCCGGAGGCCGCCGAGAGCAGAGCCGGTCCCGGTGCCGGCGGCCGCGGCGGCCAGGACCACGATGCTGGTGTTGAGGGCCGCACCCGAGCTG
>JBBSHA010000111.1:0-7448 GCA_038253595.1 Candidatus Dormibacterales bacterium | reverse complement strand
GACCGACCCCATCCGCCGCCGGCATCTGGCGCATCCTCAAACGCCACGACCTCATCACGCCCCAACCCCACAAGCGACCCAGGAGCTCGTTCGTCCGCTTCGAAGCCCAGCTACCCAACGAGACCTGGCAGGTCGACTCCACTCCCTGGCAACTCGCCGACGCCAGCCCCGTCGAAATCCTCGACTTCCTCGACGACCACTCCCGCCTGCTCGTGCGCTCCCACACCTTTCGCACCGTCCGCGCCGGCGACGTCGTCGAACTCTTCCACTCGGCAGTTCGTGAATTCGGAGCGCCGGCATCGGTGCTCAGCGACAACGGCGCCGTCTTCACCGCCCGCCACCGCCGCGGCAAGGTCCTCCTCGAGCTCGAACTGGAACGCATGGGCATCGCCCCCAAGCACTCCACCCCCTACCACGCTCAGACCTGCGGCAAGGTCGAGCGCGTCCACCAGACCCTCAAGCGCTTCCTCAAAAAGCAGCCCCCTGCCGCTTCGCTCGCCGAGCTACAACTCCAGCTCGACGACTTCCGCGCCTACTACAACCGACGCCGCCCTCACCGCCCCTCGACCGCCGCACACCCGCCTCGGTTTTCAACTCCAAGCTCAAGGCACGGCCCAGCAAGACTCCCGCCGCCATCCACCACCGCGTCCGCTGCGACACGGTCGACCGCTTCGGCAAACTCACCCTCCGCTACCTCGGACGGCTACGCCGCATCCCGGTCGGAGTCGTACACAAAACCGCAAGGTCCGACTCCTCGTCGCCGGCGCCGACGTCCGCGTAGTAACCGAGGACGGCGATCTCATCCGAGCGCTCACCATCGACCCGCTCCGCTCCTACCAGCCCCTCGGAGGCCGCTGGCCTGCCCACAATGTCTTGCGACAGGTGTCCTCGATGTCCTGAGACAGGACGCAAGAGCCGGCGGGGGAATTCGAACCCCCACGAGGTTGCCCTCAGCGGTTTTTGAGACACCGCAGCCGTTCTTGAATTCAGATTGACCGGAAACGAGCCAAAACAAGGCGGTCCCAATACCGTTCGAAGCCGGTAATTTGGCTCCGCTTTCAGGTTACTACGGCCGGGCAACGAAGGGGAATTGCGACAAATTCGGGGATCAGACACTGACCCGGCGAAGGCTCTCAGCTCAAGACATCAATTAGAAGCGAGCGGGCTGTGCTTGGAAATTGCGTCTGGCAGCAGCTCGACTGCGGCTGCGGCCGCGACGATTCCGGCTGCGAAATGCTGGATCACCGTCCGTACGCGCGGACTCGGCGCTCGAAAGCCACCCCGGCGCCCGCGACGGCCACCACGGCCGGCACCGCGGCGATCAGAAAGATCCCGAGCACGGAGGATCCCATTGAGCGCGAACTGTACGTCCATTTCGACGGCTGGCAGCACTCCATAGACTGGCAACGTGGCGACCTCCGCGACGGCCGGGCTCGACGGACCGCTCGGTCAGGCGCGCCTGGCACAGACCGTCACCGTTGGCTGGATGCTTATCGAGGGGGCCATTGCGGTCGGCGCCGGCTTGGTCGCTCACTCGGTGGCTCTCACGGCATTTGGTTTCGACAGCTTCATCGAGCTCTTCTCCGCCACCGTCGTCCTTCGTCGAGTGCTTCAGCGCACCGCTGATGAGGAACGAGGCAGCCTCACGGTTGGAGAGCGGACAGCCTCCCGCCTTGTCGGCTGGGCTCTGTATGGATTGATCGCCTACATCGTTGTCTCGGCGGTGGTCGGCATGGCGCTGGGCATCCGGGCTCAGGCATCCCCGGTCGGCGTCGGCCTGAGCCTGGTCTCGATTCTGATCATGGCGATCCTATGGCGCTGGCGGACAGACTCGGCAGCCCGGCTCTGCGCGGCGATGCGGCCTGCTCGGTGGTGTGCCTCTACATGGCAGGCGCGACGCTGCTCGGACTCGCTCTGAACGGCCTCTTCGGACTCTGGTGGGCCGATCCACTTGCCGGCCTCGTGCTCATCTGGTGGATTCGCGGCGAGGCGCAGGAAGCGCTGGAGGCGGCCCGCGCCTGAGTCATTTCGATTCGCGGGGCCGGACCGCCCAGAGGTCGCCCAGCAGTTGGTGGATGTGGAGGCGAGCTACGCGCTGATGCTCCGGCTGATCGCCCTGGTACTCCCGCTCGCCCTTGACACCTTCGCCGTTTCGGCTGCTCTAGGTATCGCGGGCGTCAGCGCAGGCCGGCGGTTCGGCCTCGGATTGCTCTTCGCTGCCTTTGAAGGGGGAATGCCGCTGGTCGGCCTGGCAGTTGGCGCGGCGGTCGGAGCAATCGTCGGCGGCGTCGCTGACTATGTCGCGATCGTCGCACTCGCCGCTCTTGGCCTCTACATGCTCCTGGCCGACGAGGAGAAGGAGGAGGCACGAGTCCGTCAATTTGCCACAACAACGGGATTCGCACTCGTCGGCATGGGTCTCGCCGTGAGCTTGGATGAGCTGGCTATCGGCTTCGCGCTTGGTCTCGCGCGCGTTCCGATCGTCCCAGCGCTGGTCCTGATCGCGGCGCAGGCCTTCTTGATCTCGCAACTGGGCTTCAGCGTCGGCAAGAGGGTCGGAGAAAGGGCCCGGGAGGGCGCTGAACGCCTGGCGGGAATCGCCTTGATGGCGATCGCTGGCCTGCTCCTGCTGGCCAGGTTCGTCCCACTTCCGATCTAACGGCCGGACCTAATGGCTCGGTCTGAAGATCTCGCGCGCCTCTTTGAGTCCGCAGAAGACGATGACCAATCCGGCGAGGGGATCTGCCCACCAGGCTCCGAAGAGTGCGTTCATGGCTAGGCCGAGAAGGACGGCGGAGGCCAGCGTCCCGTCAACCAGCGTTACCCGTCCATCAGTGACCAGCACCGGGTTGGCCAGCGCTTTCCCGGTGCGCGCTTTTCCCGCGGCTAAGGCGAACATGACCACGGCGGTGACCGCCGTCCAACCGATCCCGATCAGGCTCTCTCCCGGGTGATAGTGGGTTCGAAGCACGATGGCCGACTGGACCGAGACGTAGACGGCGAGAGCCCGGAAGGCCAAACCAATCAGCCGGAGCGCTCGGCGGCGACGCAGCTCGCCGGTCGCGGACAGTTCCCACAGAACAACTACGCTCGCCCCGATCTCGACCAGGCTGTCCAGACCGAAGGCGGCGAGGGCCACCGACCGAGCGGCCACGGCAGAAAAGGCGAGGACGAAAATTCCGACGACACTCCAAGCCAGCGTGACCGCTCGAGCGTAACCCCGCGCTGAAGCAGCTGATCGGAGACCATCGGGTCGAGGTTGGCAGGGTTCGACACCGGATGTCACTCTGACCTAAGCGATGAACAAGCTGACCATCACAGCCTTCGGGGTGATAGCTGTGTCATTCATGATGGTGATGTACGCACTCGAGCGCCGCCACCCGCGTTTCGTGCTGGCTTTTGCTGCCGGCTGCGTCCTCTCCAGCGCATATGGCTTCCTCTCGGGCGCCTGGCCATTCGGAGTGGTGGAGTTGATTTGGGCCGGGGTGGCGCTCCGGCGATACCTGGGCCTCAAGAAGCTGGCCTGAGTTTTGGCGGGGCCTCCGGGCGAGTCTGTATGATTCGTCGTGGCCGCCACGGTGGCCGGCGATGGATCCCGCCTAACGCCAGAAGAGAGCTGATGGGTCCTACCAAACAACTTGGTAGGAGGCCGTCATGTCGTCAGTGCTATCAGGCGTCTCGTGGACCGACTTCAACAACGTCTACGCCATTGCCGGCGTTTGGATCGCCCTGGCCCTCGCTGCCAGCGTGATCTCGATCCGGGTCGGCATTTCGGTGGCCCTTGTCGAGATCTTCCTCGGATTCCTCGCAGGCAACACCTTTCACCTCGCTCCCAACGACTGGATTAACTTCCTTGCCAGTTTCGGCTCCGTTCTGTTGACCTTCCTGGCCGGCGCCGAGATCGACCCGGCGTCATTTCGGCGGTTCCTGAAGCCAAGTCTGGTGATTGGCGGGATAGCCTTCTTCCTCCCCTTCGCGGGCGCGGGGGCTTTCGCGCTGTATGCGCTCCATTGGCACTGGCAAGCAAGCCAGATCGCCGGGATCGCTCTTTCGACCACTTCGGTCGCGGTCGTCTACGCGGTGATGATCGAGACCGGTCTGAACAAGACCGATCTCGGCAAGCTGATCCTCGCCGCCTGCTTCGTCTGCGACATCGGGACGGTGGGGGCCCTCGGCGTGCTGTTCGCCAATTACAACGTTCTCCTTGTCGCCTTCGCCATCGCAACCGTCATCGCCCTGGCCTTCTTCACCCGGGTTCTCAAGTGGGTCGTGGCTGTCCTCGGGCACGCGGTCAGCGAGCCTGAGGTCAAGTTCGTCTTCGTGGTTCTGTTGTTGCTCGGCGGCCTCGCCGCGGCAGCCAAGTCCGAGGCCGTGCTCCCTGCCTACCTGCTGGGCTTGGTGGCCGCAGGCGCTTTCCACGAGGACCCTCGCTTGATGGGGCGGATCCGCAGCACGGCGTTCTCCTTCCTCACGCCCTTCTTCTTCCTGAAGGCAGGGACGCTGGTTGTCCTCAAGTCGGTCATCACGGGGATCGTCGCCATCCTCCTGCTCCTCGGGGTGAAAGTCGTCGCCAAGTTTGTGGGCGTTTACCCGGCCACCCTTGCCTTCCATGTGCGCGGAAAACAGGCGCTTTACACGACGATGATGATGTCGACGGGGCTCACCTTCGGATCGATCTCGGCACTCTTCGGACTCACGCACGGATACATCGATCGCGGCCAGTACTCGGTCCTGGTCACGGTCGTGATCCTATCTGCACTGGTCCCAACTCTCATCGGCCAGATTTTCTTTTACCCGGAGGCTCACCACCTCCGGTGGGGAACCGAGGATCCACCCGATGAGTTGGAGAGGCGCGCCGAGCAGGAGGAGGCGCCAAGCTAAGGTAGGGCCCGACGGCTCTGGCGGCCACGTCCGCCCTCGACTCGACCACCAACTGGCGGTAGATGACGTTCGACAAATGTCGTTTGAGGCAGCGAATGGCCTCTCGCCAGCTTTTGCCCTCGGCGCGGCGCCGCAGGCGCTCGGCGCGGGCCAAGTAGCGCTTGCTGACCAGGTTCTTGACCTCGACCTGGTAGCCGGGACAGAGATCGACCAGGTCGGCGTGGAGGCGATTAGCGCAGCGTGTCCTCTCCCCCACCAGCTGCTCCCGGTAGTCGACCAGTTCGCGCAGCTGCCTACTCAAGCCCAAGCTGGATGGCTGGGGAAGATGGTCCTCGCGGACGGCCACCCGGGCGATGGCGAGGGCATCTCCGGGGTCGGATTTGCCTCTGGGTCGCAGCCGACGTCGCTCCCGCGTCGTGAGCCGGGATTGAATCTCCAGCACTGTCTGCCGCTTGGCGGCCAGGTAGCGAGCGAGAGCTCGCCCGAATCCGCCGGAGACCTCGATTGCGAAGACATGTGCGCCGCCCTGAGCGATCGCCCATTCGAGCAGGGCGGCATGCCCGGACGGCGAGTTTGGGAACTCCATGGCCGCCTGCTGGCGACCGATCTCGTCGACCCCGCAGACCGCGAGCGTCTCCTTGTGACTGTCGATTCCGAAGACCATGACCGCCTCCTCAATGACTCCGCAGGAGAAGGCCGGGCGAGCGCAACCAACGGTCGGGCTTGAACCAGAATCCTATCCAGCGACAGCGCCCGGCCGGGACCGCCCCGGGTCAGGCAACCAACGGTGGAGGCCACGACGACGCCGCCGGGCATGAGGTTATTGCAGCCAGCTCCCGAGCCGGCTCAAACCTAAGCCGCTCGAGGGTAGCGGCCGCGCACTCCGTGCCAGCCGGCAACCAGCGGTTCGGCCACGACGCAGCGTCGGGCATGATTTTCGGGAGCCAGGCTGGGCGCGCGTGGAGCGGTTTCGGATAGGAGTCCAACGGTTTTTCGATTTTTTCCAGCAACTTGACACCTCCTGGACTCTCCTCTGACTCCCGCTGAGCGAACCCCAGAAAAGGCGAAAACCGGCCCGTTTCGGCCGGTTTCCGAATTCAAGCTACCGCTCGAGGGGCCTTTGAGAAAGCCCTCCGGGTGTCTTTGGTGCCGAGAGGGGGATTCGAACCCCCGCGAGGTTGCCCTCAACGGTTTTTGAGACCGGAACGGTGAGAAACCGCCCGCCCCGGATTTTGAGACCAACGCGGTACTGCCGGTGAGACCAGGTCCGCCCGAACCTTCACCCCGCCGGTACGGATCCCGGCTGAGACAGGGGGTTACGAGCATGGCGGTGAACACACTGCGGCGGATCGACGCACGGCGGGGTCGCTCCCGACCGCCCGCCAGCGAGGCCTACCTGGCCCCGCTATGGGACTGGGAGAGGCTGAGCCCGCGCGACCGCGAGGGGGCCTGGACGGAGCTGAGGGAGTGGGTGGCCAACGTGGTGACCGGGCGGTACGGTCTGGGGCGGCGTCTGCCCGCCTGCTGGACCCGGCACGCGGACCTGGCGGAGGACATCCTCCAGCTCCACGAATGGGAGGCCGCCCTCTGGCCGCGCAGCCGCACCTACAAGCGCGAGTGCGAGGCGTGGGTGACGGCCCTCCACGAGCGCTCGGGGCGCTGGCCCGGGTTCTGCCCCGAGCACGGCACCGAGCCCGTCCTGCTCCAGGGCCTGGCCTGAGCGCCGGGGGGGCGAACCCCCCGCACTCCCGCCGCCGGCGGGCCGCGAGGCCCGCCCCGCCGGCCCCGCTCGACACCCCGTATATCCTGTAGGCCTTCCCAGATGGAGACGGCCGTCTGTCCTGTCACGATCGGGCGAGGCGGCGAGCTGGCCCGTCTCGGAGAGGCGCTGCGCCGGACGCGGGGCGGCCAGGCCTGCTTCGCGATCTTGCGCGGGGAGGCCGGCATCGGCAAGACCAGGCTGGCCACCGACACCGCCCGCCAGGCCCGCGAGCTGGGTATGGCCGTGCTCTGGGGCGGCTGCACTCCGGCCGAGCTGTCCCTCCCCTACCTGCCCTACGTGGAGGCGATCGGCAACCACCTCAGCGCGGATCGGGTGGCCGGCCCCGGCCGGGGCCTGGAGGGCGCCGGTCACGAGCTGGCGGGCCTCTTCCCGGACGTGGACGGCGGGCTCGCGGCGGCCGATCCCAGCGACACCGGACAGTCCCGACTCCGCCTCTTCGAGGGGGTGCTGGCCCTGCTCCGCGACGCCGCCGGCGAGCAGGGCCTGCTGCTAGTGATCGAGGACCTGCAGTGGGCCGACAGCGCCACGGTCGAGATGCTGGACCACCAACTGCGCCGAATGCGGTCGCTGCCGGTGATGGTGCTGGTGACCTGCCGCGAGACCGAACTGGGGCGCCGCCACCCGCAGACCTGGCTCCTGGATCGCTGGCGCCGCTCGGAGATGGCGGTCGGCATCGACCTGGAGCCGCTGGCCGAGGAGGAGGTGGGGGCGATGGTGCGGGCGATCTTCGCGGTGGAGGTGGTGCGCACCGACTTCCTGGGCCTCCTCCACGAGCACAGCGAGG
>JBBSHA010000110.1:0-7503 GCA_038253595.1 Candidatus Dormibacterales bacterium | reverse complement strand
TGAGGGCGTCCGTGACAGCTACCGGCCGCTCGACCCTGAGGACCTGGCGCTGGTGCGAATCCGGCTCGGGCTGCCCGAGCGTTTCATCCTCTTCGTGAGCACCGTCGAGCCGCGCAAGAACCTTCCCACACTGCTCGAGGCGTGGGCACGGATGCGCCGGCGGCCGGCCCTGGTGGTGGCGGGCGGCTGGGGCTGGCGCTACGAGGAGGTCCAGGGCCGGCTTGAGCGGCTGGGCGAGGGGGTCAGGCTGCTGGGGCCGGTCGAGCGCCGCGACCTGCCGGCGCTCTACAACCTGGCCACGTTGCTCGCCCACCCCGCCTGGTACGAGGGCTTCGGGCTGACCCCGCTGGAGGCGATGGCGTGCGGAACGCCGGTGGTGGCCTCGAACGCGGCCTCGCTGCCCGAGGTGGTGGGGGACGCCGGCCTGCTGGTCGACCCCGCCGACGTCGAGGCTTGGACGCAGGCCCTGGAGAGACTCTGCGAGGACCCCGACCTGCAGACGACTCTGCGCCGCAGGGGCGTGCTCCGGGCGGCCGAGTTCACCTGGGCCAAGACGGCGGAGCGGACCTGGCGGGCGCTCGAGCGCAGCCTCAGGTGAGCTCGCGGATCACGGCCGCGACGCCGGCCGCGGTCCGGTCCCAGTCGAAGCGCGCGGCCTGGGCCCGGCCCAGCGCTGCCAGCCGTCCGCGATCCCCCAGGGCGCGCTCGATCGCCGCCGCCAGCGCCACCTCGTCGCGCGGGTCCGTCACGTACAGGGCCGCCTCGCCGCCGACCTCTGGCAGCGAGGAGGTGGCGGCGGTGACCACGGGCAGGCCGCGCCGCATCGCCTCCAGGACCGGAAATCCGAAGCCCTCGTACAGGCTCGGGAACACCAGCGCCGCGGCCTCCCCGTAGAGGGCTTCGAGGTCGGCCGGGGAGACGCGACCCAGCAGCCGGGCTCGCGGTGAGGCCGCCAGCCGGCGGGCGAGCGGGCGGTCGCTGATCCCGCCGGCGCAGACCAGGAGCAGATCGGGCAGCCGTTCCGCCGCCGCCAGGGCTGTGAGCTGGTTCTTCCTGGCCTCGACTCGGCCCACGTGGAGCAGGAAGGGGCGGTCCACCCCCAGCCCGGCCAGGCGCCGTCGGGCCTCGGCGGCGGGCACCCCCGGCATCGGGGCCTCGCCGCCCCCCGGGTGGACGACTGCCACCCGGCCGGGGGCGACACCGTGGATCTCGACCAGGTCGCGGGCGGTCGCGTGGGACACGGTGAGCAGGCGCCGGCAGCGGCTCTCGGCCCAGCGCGTGCCGGCCCGCAGGTAGGCCAGCTGCGAGGTCCGGTAGGCGGTGGGGAACTGCTCGAAGGCGAGATCGTGGATCACGGTCAGCGTTCTCCCCGGAGCCAGGAAGGGGACCACGTGGGAGGGCGCGAAGAAGAGGTCCGGGCGCGTCCGCCAGAGGCTGATCGGCAGCCGCGCCTGAGACCACAGGCGGCGCCCCGGCAGCACCGTCAGCTCGAGCCCGGCGTCCGGCGCCGGCCGGGAGGCGTAGAAAACGAAGTCCAGGTCGGGCGCCGCCGCGGGCAGCCGGCGCGCCACCTCGCGGGCGTAGAGCTCGGTGCCGGTGATGGCGGCCCGGGTGGCCGGGTTGGCGTCGACGGCGACGTTTCTCTTCATGGGGCTGGTCAGAGTCTCCGCGATCCCAGTACCCTTTACCGGCGTAAGTGTTGAAGCGCCCCCACCTTGGGCGGGCGGGAGCGGGTGCCCTGATCGCGATCGCGACGCTGGCCCTGGGCCAGGCGGTCGCCGCCGGCACCTCCGAGCCGCTGCCCCTGCCGGCCACCTCTCTGGCGTCACTCCACGCCCCGCTGCCGACTTCGGGGCGGTTCGCCCAGCGCCTCCCGGACTCCCCGCCGGAGGCGGAGAACGTGGCCGTGATCCCGGCCGGCCGGCCCGCGATCCGGGTCCCGATCCTCATGTATCACTACATCCGGATCAACCCCAACCCCGGCGACAGGCTGGGGGCCGCGGTCTCCGTCACGCCCGCCGACTTCCGGCTCCAGCTGGACTGGCTGGCGGCCAACGGCTACCACACCGTGGACCTGGAGCAGCTCCGCGGCTACCTGCTGGGGCACGGCGAGCTGCCGGCCAGGCCCGTGGTGCTCACCTTCGACGACGGCTATCGGGACCTCTACACCACCGCCTACCCGATCCTGAGAGAGCACGACGACCGGGCCGTCGCCTACATCGTCTCCGGCTACCTGGGGGCCCCCAACAACGTGACCCGGGAGCAGGTGCTGGAGATGAGCCAGAACGGGATCGAGATCGCCTCCCACACGGTCTCCCACGCCGACCTGACCACGCTGGGGGCGGGCGAGCTGGCCCGCCAGCTGGTGGACAGCCGGGCCGATCTCGAGCGCCTGGTCGGGCATCCGGTCGTCGACTTCTGCTACCCGGCCGGCAGGGTCAACGAGACCGCGGTGCGGGCTGTCGCCGCGGCGGGCTACCAGACGGCGACCACGACCCAGCCGGGAGTGGGCCACGGCGCGGGTGACCGCCTGCTCTGGACCCGGGTCCGGGTCGCAGGCGGCGAATCGGTCGAGTCGCTGGCCCGTGACCTCGGCCCGGAGGAGGCCGCGGTGGTGGTCACCCGGCCCTCGGCCCACCCGGTCCTGAGAGTTCCCAGCCTGCCCGTCATCCTCCCCCTGCTGGCTCCCCGCCCAGGGCCCGGACCAGAGCTCCTGGGCCCGGGGCTCGGGCCCTGAGCCCGGCCACCGCCTTCAAGCCGGCCCGGCTCAGGCTCGACCGCAGGCCGGCGTCCTGGACCACGGCACTGATCGCCTCTGCCCACTGGGCCGGGTCGTGAGGATCGAGGGCCAGGCCGCTGCCCTCGACCGCCCGGGGCTGGGCGCCGGTGGCGGCGACGAGCGGCGGGGTGCCGCAGGCCATGGCCTCCAGGGCCCCGATCGGGCTGCCCTCGTAGAGGCTGGGGTTGAGCCAGGCGACGGCGCCGCCCAGCAGTCTCGCCAGCGCCGCCGGCTCGACCCAGCCCAGGGAGCGAAAACCCGCCAGGGTGGCGCCGCGGCCGGCGAGCAGCAGTTCGGTGCCGCCGAGCCGGGGGCGGGCGATCGCCCAGGCCCGCCCGAGCAGCCCCAGGTTCTTGCGACGGCTGCCGGTACCGCTGAACAGGAGGTACTGGGCGGGCAGTCCGAGCCGCCTCCGGAGCCCCTCCAGCTCGGCCCGCGGCGGGCGCCGGAAATCGTTCCCGGGCAGCTGCGCCAGGACCGTGACCCGGGCCTCATCGACGTGCAGGTAGCGGTGCAGCCCGGCAGCCAGGGCCGCCGAGGGGACCAGCAGGTGATCGGAGCGGCGGGCCGCCCCGGCCACCCGCCAGTTCTGGGCCAGCCAGTCGCCGGGGCTGTAGCCCCCGCGCTCGAGCAGGTGGCCGATGTCCATGACGGCGGCGACGGAGCGGCGCCGGCCAGCGCGGAAGCGGCCGTCCAGGGAGAGCACCACGCCGGCAGGGCTGGAGCCGCACAGCTCGACCGAGCCGTCCCGGGCCAGCATATCGAGGACGAAGAGGGCGTAGGCGGCGGCCCCGGAGGGCCGGCCGAGGTCGAGCCGTGACACATCGCAGGCGACCTGGAGCGGGGACACCGCCCGATCATATCGGCGGCCCCAGCCGCGACATTCTGGGTGTCCGGGTCGACTGCCTGGACATGGCCGGGGCGGTGAGGGCGATCAGCGCGCGGATCGAGGCCGGCGGCGCGCTGGCGCAGGTGGTCACCGTCAACCCCGAGTTCGTCATGCATGCCCGCCGCGACGCCGGCTTCCGGGCCGTCCTGGCCGGCGCGGAGATGGCGCTGGCCGACGGGGTGGGGGTGGTCTGGGCCATGCGCCGGGCCGGCTGCCGCCTGGCCGGGCCGGTGCCGGGAGTCGACCTGGTTTCCGAGCTGGCCCTCATCTGCGCGGCCCGGGGCTGGCGCCCGTACCTGCTCGGGGCCGGGCCCGGGGTGGCGGCCGAGGCCGCCCGCAGGCTGGAGGCGGCGGTCCCCGGGTTGCGCGTGGCCGGCTCGGCGCCGGGCTCGCCGCGGGTCGAGGACGACGCGGCGACCAGCGCCCTGGTTGAAGCCAGCCGAGCCGACCTCCTGCTGGTCGCCTACGGCCACCCCCGGCAGGAGTTCTGGATCGCCCGCAACCGGGGCCGCCTCCGGGTGCCGGTGGCGATCGGGGTGGGGGGCGCCTTCGACTTCCTGGCCGGCCGCGTCCCCCGCGCGCCGACCGCCTGGCGCCGGGCCGGGCTGGAGTGGGCCTACCGGCTGTTCCGAGAGCCGTGGCGGGCGCGCCGGATGGCGGCGCTGCCGGGCTTTGCGATCCGGGTCGTGGGCCGCCGGCACCAGTGCACCGCCGCAGAAAATCCTTGAACGGTTCGTGGTTTCTGGGCCGCCGGCACTAGAGCGGCGGGGACGCCGCGGTTCGGTGGGGTGCGATTTCGCCGCCCGGGACACTAGGATTGGCGGCCGTGGATCTCAGCGTCGTGGTGCCCTGCTTCAATGAGGAGGACCGCCTGCCGATCGCCCTGGCCGCGGTCGAACCCTACCTGGCCGACATCGGCTGCAGCTTCGAGCTGATCCTGGTCGACGACGGCAGCACCGACCGCACCCTGGCCCTGATGCGCGAGGCCGAGCGGCGGATCGAGTACCTGCGGGTGGTCTGCCTGACGCCCAACCGGGGCAAGGGCCGGGCGGTCGCGGAGGGGGTGGCCGTCAGCGCCGGCGACTCGGTCCTGGTCAGCGACACCGACTTCTCGGCTCCCATCGCCGAGCTGCCCAAGCTGCAGGCGGCGCTGGCCGAGGGTGCCGGGGTGGCGATCGGCTCCCGGGCCAAGAGGGGGGCCCGCGAGGTCGACCAGCCCCTGCACCGGCGGATGATGGGCAAGGTCTTCAACCTCATGGTCCAGGCGACCCTGCTGCCCGGGCTCTGGGACACCCAGTGCGGCTTCAAGCTCTTCCGGGGCGATGTCGCCCGCGAGCTGTTCCGCGTCCTGCGCACCGACGGCTTCGCCTTCGATGTCGAGGTGCTCTGGTGGGCCCGCCGCCGCGGCTACGAGGTGCGCGAGATACCGGTGCGTTGGGTCAACTCGGACAGCACCCGGGTGGCACCCATCCGCCACTCCGCGCAGATGTTCAGGGACGTGCTCCGGCTCCGGTTCGGGTGTTGAGCAGCCGAACGGGGGAGGTGCTGGTGGTGCTCCCCACCTACGACGAGCGCGAGAACCTGGCCCGGGTGGCGGGCGGGATCAGGGCCCTCGGTTATGACGTCCTGGTCGTCGACGACAGCTCGCCGGACGGTACCGGCGACCTGGCTCGGAGCCTGGGGGAAAAGGACTCCGGCATCCGGCTGATCCGGCGGCCCGCCAAGCTGGGCCTGGGCTCGGCCTACGTGACCGCGTTCCTGACCGGGCTGGAATGGGGCTACGACCTGCTGGTCGAGATGGACGCCGACGGCTCCCACCTGCCCCAGTACTTGGGCGCCATCGTGGCGGCCGCGCGTGCGGGCGGCGGGATGGCGATCGGCTCCCGCTACGTGGCCGGGGGTTCGATCACGGGCTGGGGCTGGGGGCGCACCGCCCTCTCCTGGGGGGCCAACCTGTACACGCGGGTCGTGCTCGGACTGCGGGTAAGAGACTGCACGTCCGGGTATCGCTGCTACACTGCCGCGGCCTTGGCCGCCATCGACCTCCACCGCGTGTTCTCCCAGGGTTACTCGTTCCAGATCGAGATGGTCCACAGATGCGTGCGCGCCGGCTTCCCGGTGACGGAGGTCCCGATCCGGTTCGAGGACCGGGTGGCCGGCCGGTCCAAGGTGTCGGAGGGCGAGGTGCGCAAGGCCCTGGCCGGCGTCATCTGGATGAGGCTCTCGCGGTGGCGGTGACCGCCGCCCGGCCGGCCCTACGGGCCGCCGCCCGGGTCCGGCTACCGGCCGGCTGGGGCCTGCCCTTCGCGCTGGCGGCCGTCATCGGCAGCCTTACCCTGGTCCCCTACCTGTTCGCCTGGGCGACCGAGCCGCGCGGCCACGTCTTCATGGGCTTCTTCTTCCTGAACGACGACGCCAACACCTACCTGTCCAAGATGCGCCAGGGCTGGGAGGGCAACTGGCTCTGGCACAACCGCTACACCACCGAGTCCGGCCCCGGCGCCTACTTCTTCATCTGGTGGATCGCGCTCGGGCGGCTCGCGGCGGTGCTCCACGTCCCGCTCATCGGGATGTTCCACCTGATGCGCTTTGCCGGGGCGTTCGTACTCCTGGGCTGGGGTTGGAGCTTCATCAAGCAGTTCCTGCCCGAGGGCCCGGCCCGCCGCTGGGCGCTCTGGTTCCTGGCCGTCGGGCTGGGGATGGGCTACGTGATCCAGGCGCTGGGGGCCCCCTCGATCCTGGGCATCCAGAGCGACACGCTGGACTGGCGGATGCCGGAGCTGACCGCCTTCTACTCGATCCTCGCACTTCCCCACTTCGTCTGGGCGGCCGCCTTCCAGGCGATCGCGATCGTGCTCACGCTGCGGGCGGCCGAGCGGGGCAGCCTCCGGCTCGGCGCGCTGGCCGGGCTGGCCTGGCTGGGCGAGTCCAGCATTCACGCCCAGATGCCGCTGCTGCTGGCGCCGGCGGTGGCGATCGCCCTGGTGGTGCGCCCCGTCAGCGGGCGCGGCTACGTGGCGGCGGCCCTCGCCTTCGCCGTGGCGGCGCCGTACGTGGGCTATTCCTACTACGAGTCCCAGCACAGCCCCGAGGTGCTGCGCTGGAGCGCGCAGTGGCGCAACAACCTGCCCCCCGAGGGGGTCAGCCTGGCACTGGCGCTGCTCCCCCAACTGCTGCTGGCGGCGCTGGCCGTGCCCGGGGCGATCCGGCGGCGGAGCCGAGAGGACGTGTTCCTGCTCGCCTGGCTGCTGCTCCTGGCCGCCATCCTCTGGCTGCCCAACCCGGCCGGCAACCTGCGCCGGCGCTTCTTCGACGGCCTCTACCTGCCCCTGGTCGTGCTGGCGGCGCGGGGCATGTGGGAGGTGCTGCTGCCCCGTCTGCGCTCGCTGCGTGCCCGCCGCCTGGTGCCCTTCAGCTACGTGGCCTTCGCGGCCATGGGCAGCTTCGTCCTGCTGCTGGCTCCGCTGGCGATCAGCCACTCGCCTCAGTACAGCATCACCACCTCCGAGCGCCACGGGCTGGACTGGCTGGCCGCCCAGCCGGCCGGGGCGGTGCTCTCCACCGATCGCCTGGGCCTCTACGTCCCGGCCTACACCCCGGACACGGTCTACGTCGGCCAGTACAGCGAGACGTACAACTGGCGGGCCAAGGGCCGCCAGGCGCTGGACCTGCTCACCGGCCACGGCGACGCCGGCGCCTTCGCCCGCGAGCACGGGCTGCGCTACGTGCTCTGGTCGGACAGCACCGGGGCGGGGGAGCCGGCCGGCCTCGGCGAGCCGGACTACTCCGAGCCCGGCCTCAAGGTCTGGCGGCTGGGCTGACCCCCCGGCCTGCC
>JBBSHA010000109.1:0-7552 GCA_038253595.1 Candidatus Dormibacterales bacterium | reverse complement strand
GGGCCGCCCCCCCCCCCGGCGGGCGCGGCGCCGGGCCCGCTCGGCGGCCCCCCCGGGGGGGCCCCCGCGGGCGTGCGCCGCCCGCGACCCCGGCTCGGGGGCGTCCCGCCGCCCCAGCACCACGTCGGCGGAGGCGGCCGCGGCCGCCAGCACCGGGAGGTCGGCGGGGTCGCAGGAGCCGTCGGCGTCCGCGAAGGCGACCAGCGTGTGGCCGGCGGCCGCGGCGGCCCCGGCCAGGCACGCCCGGCCGTAGCCCCGGCCGGGCTCCCGCACGATGCTGGCGCCGGCCGCCGCTGCCCGCTCCCGGGTGGCGTCGGCGGAGCCGCCGTCGACCACGAAGACGCAGCAGGCCCCGGCCGCCTGGAAGCCGGCGACCACGGCCCCGATCGCGGCCTCCTCGTCGAGGGCCGGCAGCACCACCGCCAGCCGGTGCTCAGGCACCGGCCGGCGCCCAGACCTGGAAGCGGCCGTCGTCACAGGCCGGGCTCCGGGCGGCGCCTGCCAGGCCGTCGATCACCGCCTCCCGGCGGCTGGCATCGACGTACGAAGGGCGCACTCCCAGCCGGTCCCGCACCACCCAGTCGGACGCTCGCGCGTCGGTGATCGGAGCCAGCCGGGGGCGCCCGGCCAGGGGCGCCGACACGTCGTCGTCGGCCGCCACCGGGGCGGCGGCGGGGACGCCGGCGGTGCAGCTGAGGAGGCGGCCCAGGGCGCCCGCCGGGGCCGTCGGCAGCAGTCCCGGCCCCAGGCTGATCGCCACCAGCAGGGCGGGTGCGGCCAGCGCCGGCGCCGGCAGTCGAGCGGTCCACGTGCGCCGACGGCGGCCGCCGAGCCCGGCCGCCACGACCAGGGGAAAGACCAGGGGCAGGCCGTACTGGAGGCCGAGCCGGGGCTGGGGATCGTGGCTGCTGAGCAGGTCGAACAGGAGCGGGGGGGCGGCGGCGAGAAGCCAGCGCGGGCAGAGCAGGGGGAGTCCGGCCGCGCTCGCCACCATGCCCGCGAAGGCGAGCCAGCCGGGGGGTCGGACGAGGGCGGCCAACACCCCACCGGCGCCGGCGCCGGCCAGCCCGCTGTAGTAGTCGCTGAGCTGGCTGGGCACCCCGCCCCGGAGGGCCGGCATCACGATCCCGACCGCCACCGGCGCCCAGAGCGCCGCGGCCAGGGCGAGGGCGAGGCCGGCCCTGCGTGTCCCGTCCTGGGTGGCCGCCAGCAGGCCGACCAGCACCGCTCCGTAGGCCTGGTCCTCCTTGGCGGCCATCGCCGCCAGGGCCAGCCCGACCATCAGCACCGGCCGGCGCCGCAGGCCTGCCCAGGCGGCCACCATCAGCAGCGGCACCGCCAGGGCCTCGGGGTGGAAATCGGCCACCGCCGCCCGCTGCATCTCGGCCCACACCGGTAGCGGGGCGGCCACCGCCCCCGCCATCCAGGCGCCGGCGCGGGTCGCCGGCAGCAGCGAGCGGAGCAGCAGGAAGCCGGCGGGCGCCGTGGCCGCGAGGGCCAGCGCCTGGAGCAGGCTGAGGACGCGGGCGTCCGGCCACACCCGTTCCAGGGCGGCGGGGAGCACCAGCAGGGGCGAGAGGTGGAGGCCGAGGAAGTCGGCTCCGAAGAAGCCGCTCTGGAAGCCACGGCCGTGACCCAGGTTCCAGACCACCTGCTCGAAGAAGGCCTGATCGTAGGCCCGGGGCAGCAGGGCGTCGGCGCGGGCCACCGCCACCACCGCGTAGAGAACCAGCGCCGCCAGGCCCGCCGCCACCGCCGCCGAGGCCGGCAGCCGCCGGCTCAGTACATCCAGAGGGTCCCGCAGCCCCGGCACGGCTCGGGCGGGGTGTCGCTCCGATGGGCGGTCCGGAACGCCTCGTAGCGCTCGCCGCGCCAGATCTCGGTGATCGGCCGCTCGAACAGGTTGCCCAGGATCAGGCCATCGTAGTCGCGGGTCGAGAAGGGCGCGATGCAGCACGGCAGCACGTTGCCGTTGGCGGTCACATACGTGGAGCGCCAGGGCCGGGTGCAGCCCGACCAGGGCTGGTCACCGGCGACCGGTCGTACCGAATCGGAGGGCGGCCGGTTGCCGGTGCCCAGCAGCTCCACGCCGGCACGGTCGGCGGCCTCCCGGCACGAGCCCAGGAGATCGTCGATGTCCTCGGCCATCACCGACTGCTCCCGGGTGGCCAGCCCCTCCCCGAAGTGGACCAGTCGCTGCAGGGTGACCGCGGCGACGCCGATCACGCCCGCCCGCTCGATCGCGGCCGGCAGCTCGGCGAGGTTCTCCCGCATCGCGATGAAGTACATGGACACGCGCGGGCGCGCGGCCCCCCGCTGTCCCAGGTAGGCGCAGAACTGGGCGGTCCGGCGCATCGCCTTCTCGTAGCCGTCGACGCCGCGCACCGCCCGGTACGTCCGCGGGTCGGCCGCGTCCATGCTCACCCGCAGCTCGTCGAGGCCGGCATCCACCAGCTGGGCCTGGAGCCGGGGGTGGAGCGCCAGAGCGTTGGTGTTGAAGAGGACGCGAGCGCCGCGTCCGTTGGCCTCGGCGACCATCGCCGGCAGGTCGCGGGCGAGCAGCGGCTCGCCGACTCCGTGCAGGACCACGCGCTCAACCCCGGGGAACTGGTCCAGAATCCGGACGAAACGCTCCCGGTCCAGGTCGGCCTCGGGCTCGCGGCGGAAGAACGTCCGCGGGCAGGTGGTGCAGAACTCGTTGCAGCGGTTGGTGGGCTCGATGTAGACCTCGAGCGGCGTGGCTCTCACCGGCTTCAAGATGGCGGGCTCCCGTTACGCGGGGATGACTGCCAGGTACGAGGCCCAGCAGGCCAGCAGGCGCACCGGGTGGGAGGCCATGCCCTGGAGCGGCGGTTGGGGACCCAGGGTCAGGACCACCGCGCAGCCGCCGGCCACCGGGCGGGTGTGGGCAAACGCGGCCACGGTGCCGGGCTCGTCGGCGCGCGCGCCGCACACGCGCACGTCCGGGATCTGCCACGACCCGGCCCGGGGCCTGGCCCCGGCGGCGGAGTGGCGCTCGCAGATCAGGTCCAGGGCCACCCCCAGGCGCCGGCCGCCGGGCAGCCGGGCGACCACGCTCACCTCGCGGGTGCGGCGGAGGCGGCCCGCCGACGCCACGGTCCCGGTCCGGTGGTGGGACTGGATCTCGGCGCCCAGCCGGATCAGGTCGCTGACCAGCCGGGCCAGGTTGCGGCGGCCCAGGTGATCGTCGCGGTACACGCTGTAGGTGCAGGAGGGGATCCCCTGGCTCAGGTACTCGGGCGCGGGCTCCACCGTGTAACCGGTGATCGATCCGGCCGCGGCGAGGCGATCGAGCCGGTCCAGAACGCTGGCGTCCAGGACGCTAGCCGGCAACGGTGACCCGGCGGTGCTGGTAACCCCGGGCGCCGGCGGGGGCGGTCCCGTGGGAGGCGGCGTCCTGCAGCCTCCCCCCGCCGTCCGTGGCCCGCACCACCAGGTCGTGGGGGCCGGGCCCGGGCGGCCGCCAGTCCAGGCTCCACAGGGTCCACGCCAGCGGGGACCGGTTGTACTCGATGCGGGCCGGCTGCCAGCCGCGGCCGTCGTTGACCTCGACCGACCTGATGCCGCGGTCGCCCGCGAAGGCGACGCCGTGGACGGCGACGGTGCCCGAACCCGCGACCGTCACCCGGGCGCCGGCCGCCGGGGCGTCGATCCGCGACATGGTGTGCACGAAGTCCGGCTGCCAGCCCTGCGACTCGTAGTAGCCCAGGTGGCGATCCGCGGTCAGCTCGACCTCGGTCAGCCACTTGACGTTGACCTCGCCGTAGGTGCCCGGGATGATGGCGCGCGCCGGAAAGCCGTGGAGGTGGGGCAGGAAGTAGCCGTTCATCTTGTAGGCGACCAGCGAGGTGGGACGCCGCGCGCGCTCCAGCGGCAGGCTGTGGGTGAAGCCGTCGGCCCCCCGCAGGTCGACCCAGCCCGCCTGGGAGGTGGGGGCGGCGAGCGCCAGCAGGTGGGGAAGCGACACCCCGGTCCACTCGGCGTTACTGAGCAGCCCGGAACCGACGCCGTTGCTGATGCACTCGAGGGTCGTCTCCTGCACCGTCGTGGGCAGACCCGCCAGCTCGTCCAGAGTGTAGGCCAGCTGGTTGCGGACCAGCCCGCCGACTCTGAGGCGCCAGTCGGCCTCCACGACGTCGGGGTCGACCAGGTTCTTGGTGACCACGTAAAAGCGGTCGTTGGGGGTGATCGGCGTGACCGGGCCGGCCAGGGAGCGGCCGTCGTAGGCGAAGGCTCCCCGTCCGAACAGAGACCGGACCTGGGCTCCGGCCACCGCCACCAGGGCCAGGCCGGCCCCGGCCAGGAGCAGGGAGCGGCGGCTGACGGGGGCCCCCGCGGGCCCGGCCGCCGTGAGGACCCTGGGCTGGGGCCGGGGGGGTGAGGTCAGGGCCCACGCCACCTCGAAGGTCACCCCGAAGAGGAGGAGGGCTGCCAGCAGCAGGCCGAGGTTCACGAGCCGGGCCGAAAAGGGTGAGTAGCCGACATTGCTGGCCGCCAGGGTCGGCCAGAGCGCGACCGCCAGCAGCACCCAGACGCCCAGCAGGACCGCTCCCAGCAGCGGACGCCGGCGGCGCGAGCGGGCGACGACGATGCCCACTGCGGCACCGGCGGCGACCTGGGCCCCGAAGCCCGAGAAGAAGGCGATCTCCTTGGCCATGATCGGACCCCCGAAAAGGCCCAGGGTGCGCAGGAAGAGGTCGACCGGGACCAGAGGCAGGAGTCGATCGGATACCACCTCCACCAGCAGGGGCAGGCCCTGAGCCGTCCGCAGGGCGGTGAGCAGAACCGTCGCGGCCAGCCCGGCGACGGCGCCCGCGGCCGCCCCGCGCAGGTCTGTCAGTCTCACGACGAGCAGCCTGACCGGGACCCGTTACTGCGATACGACACCGCCCGGACGGCGGCCTGGGGGCCTGCCGTTGTCTAGACCGGCACTACCTCGAGCTGGTCCTGGTCCATCTGCAGCACCGCGTTGGTGAACTTGACGATGACGCGGCCGTGGACGGTCACCCGCTCGACGCGGCCCGGCCGGCCCGCGAAGGTGTGGCCCTCGTCGGTGACCAGAACCCGGTCCCCGGCCCGGAACGCCGGCAGGTGAATGATATCGTGTGTCATCTCCACATTTCCAACGTTGCCGCCGATCAACTCCTGCGCGCGGCACGCGACAATTGCACTAATGGGCCCTTGAGGCATGGAAAATCCAAGCAGGCACGCCCTTTTCGCGACGACCGGCGGACATGTCCGACACTTACCTGGTGCACTCCCGGTCGCTGGCGACCGCCCTGCTGGCCGGGGTCGGCCTGGTGGCTCTGGCCTGCAACCCCGTCACCGGCGCCGGCCCGGGCACGCCGCCCGACCCGGCCGGCTTCCTGCACTCGGACCCGGCCCAGCGGGCGGCGGTGTTGACCCTGGTGGCAGGCTACCCCGCCACCGACAACCAGTTCAACTTCAACGGCTACTCCAACGGCCGCCTCCGGGTGACGGTGCCGGCCGGCTGGCGGCTGACCGTGCAGTGCCAGAACCGGGGCACGGTGGCGAACTCCTGCGCCGTGGTGGCGGGCGGTCGTGCTACCGAGCCGGTCCGCCCGGGCTGGAGCACACCGGCCCCGGCCAGCGGGCTGGCTCCCGGCGCCACGGCAGCCTTCGAACTGGTGCCGGAGGCGCCCGCCGGCTACCGGCTGGCCTCGCTAGTGGACGGCCACGAGGCGAGCGGGATGTGGCTGGCACTCACGGTCGTGACCGGTGGCACGCCCCGCATTCAGTCCGACTAGAAAGCGGTCGGGTGCGGCCGGCTCAGCCGGCCACGCCCTCGCGCCCGGCCGGCAGGAGGGCGCGGACGGCGTCCCCCCTCCGGCGCACCAGGTCGACGGCCAGGTCGGGCAGGGCGAGGGCCGCCTCGATGTTCGACTCGGCCCCCGAGTGGGCGTTGAGCACGGCCTCGTCGATTCCGTCACGGACGCGTCCCGGCCCGGGCTCGTAGACCGGCTCCCGGGCGGGGTTGCGGCCGTGGAACCAGAGCCGGGCGAGATCGCGCAGGTCGCGATAGCGGGGCTCGCCGGTGCTCTGGGCCAGCCGGTCGGTGACGTAGACCGCCGAGGCCACGGCGTAGGGCTGGACGTGGGCCGCCACGAAGCCGGCCCGGATCACCGGCTCCCACACCAGCGCGGCGCTGCGGACCGCGGCCCGGGTCAGGTCGGGGCGTCCGAGCAGGCTGCCGGAGCCGGCCAGGACGCCCTCCTGGATGTGGCCCCACAGGTGCGGCGGCCCCGCCTCACGCTCCCAGTTGAGCAGCACGTCGCCGCGCCGGCAGCCCGCGATCTCCGCGCACCAGCCGGACAGGCGGCGGGCCGTTGCCGGATCCGGGCGGCGCCCCAGCTCCGCCATGGCGGCGACCGCGTGGAGCGCTCGAACGTCGGCGGGCGCGGCGCCCTGGGTGGCGGCGTCGAGGCCCTCGGCCAGCGCGCGGGCAGCCCGCTCGTCCCCGAGCGCCGGCGCCGCCACCGAGAGAGCGGCCACCGCCCGTGCCTGCCAGAAGTTGAGGCCCGCACGGGAGGTGATCCCGTCCGGATTGCGGGCGCCCGACCAGTTGCTGATGAAGTTCAGCCAGAGGCCGTCGCCGGCCCTCATCCAGAGCACGAAGTCGAGCACGCCGCGGGCCCATTCGCCGACCCAGGGCAGACGGGTGGCCGCCCATATCTCGGCGAGGGCCGCGCACGCCCGGGCCGCGTCGTCCACGCAGGCCACCCCCTCGGGACCGCTCTCGGCGGCCACCAGCGGGTCATTGCCGGCGTCCGCGTAGACCGCGATGGCGAGGGCACGGGGGCCGGCGGCGGGCACCCTGCGGGTCAGCCGCGCCAGCTGCCTCAGCAAGCCTCCAGCCCGGCGACGATCTCCCGCACGTCGAAGTCGGCGGCTGCCATACAGCTGTCGGCGGCACCGTAGTACATGCGGATTCGCTCGCCCGGTCCGGGCAGCGCCACATGGCCACACGAGAACACGGTGTCGTTGAAGAGGCCGGTTCGCTCGAAGGCCGCCTCGGGTGCCAGGATCGGGGCGGCCGAGCGGGCGAGCACCCGGCCGGGGTCGTCGGCATCGATCAGCAACGCGCCCATCGCGTAGCGGTCGTGGCGGTCGACCCCGTGGTACAGCTCCAGCCAGCCCTCCGCGACCCGGAACGGAACCGCGCTGGCACCGGTCCGCTGCTCGTCCCACATGCCGGGTCGGGGCAGGGCCAGCGGCATGTGGCCGCCCCAATTTAGGAGGTCGTCCGAGAATGCGATCCAGATCCCGAGCACGTGGTCGAACGACTGCGGCATGGGCCGTGTCAGCGCGGCGAAGCGACCCCCCACCCGGCCCGGGAAAAGCGCCACGTCCTTGTGGTCGGGCAGGAAGATGACACCGCGGCGGCGGAACGAGCGGAAATCGGTGGTGGTGGCGAGGCTGGTCGTGATCCCGACCCTGCCCACCGAGACGTAGGTGATGTGCCAGACGCCGTCGATGAGGGTGGCGCGCGGATCCTCGCAGCCGTACTCCT
>JBBSHA010000108.1:0-7556 GCA_038253595.1 Candidatus Dormibacterales bacterium | reverse complement strand
TCGACCAGGGAGTCGGGAACCTCGACCGTGGCCGCCTCGACCACGGTGCGCACCACCGACTGCTCGAAGGCCAGCTCGTCCACCCGGCGCGCCTGCTCGACCAGATCTGAGCGGACCGCCTCACGGAAGGCGGGGACATTGTCCTGCTCACCCCCGCTGAGCTCCTTGGCGAGCTCGTCGCTGAGCTCGGGCACGCGCTTTTCCTTGACCCCCTGGATGGTGACGCTCAGCTGAGCGGACCTGCCCTGCAGCTCGGGGTTGGAGTGGTCCTGGGGCATCGGGACGGCGACCGTGGCGACATCCCCCAGCCGCTTGCCGGGGAGGGCGGCCAGCAGCTCGGCGATCAGGACCCCCTCCTTGACCTCCATCTCCATCGCGTTACGGGCCTCGCTCTCGATCTCGCGCCCGTCCACGCTCAC
The DNA here is from genome assembly GCA_038253595.1 of Candidatus Dormibacterales bacterium. Lineage (GTDB taxonomy): Bacteria > Chloroflexota > Dormibacteria > Dormibacterales > Dormibacteraceae > JBBSHA01. Next base: position 7,137 of record JBBSHA010000108.1, on the reverse strand, counting down.
GCGGAGGTCGGCGACCACGATGTCCCCGGCGCGCACCTCGCGCTCCACCGGTACGACCAGAGCCAGCTTGTCCCGCAGCTCGACCAGCCGGCCCTCGACCATCTCGTCGCCGACGGCGGTGTGCGGATGCTCCGCCCGCAGGCTGCCGAGGTCCGGCAGGCGCACCTCGGGCAGCACGCTGACCCGGGCCGTGAAGCGGGCGGGGCGGCCCCGCTCGAGCTCCTGGACCTCGACCTGGGGTCGGTCGATTGCCTCGATCCGGCGCTCCTCCAGCGCCCGCGCCACGGCCGGCGGAACCAGGGTCTCGACCACCTCCTCGCGGATCGCGGCTGCTCCCAGCCGGGCCTCGACCATCGCCCGGGGTGCCTTGCCGGGCCGGAAACCACCGATTCGGACCCGCTGCGACAGGCGCTGGAGGACACGCTCGTAGGCCCTGTCCACCTCGGCCTGGGGCACCTCGATGGTGAGGCCCACCTGGCTGCCCGGAAGCGTCTCGGTCTGCACGGAGAGGTCGGTCATGGTCATCGGGAACCCGATTGTACGAACGCCGGACGCTTTCGCGGGCCGCCGGCGGCTCAGCGCGAGTTCGGCTTGGGGAGTGGCGCGGGCGGGATGGGCGGGCCGCCGGGCGCCGGCGTGGGGGGCGTGGCCGGGGCGGGCACCGCCACCGGGTGGGGTCCGGAGCCGGGATCGCCGGGGATGCCGTAGTCGGGAGGGCTCGGCCTGGGCGTGGGGTTGTCGTTGGGCAGCTTGGGGATGCTGGTCGCGTCGGCCAGGTACCAGCTGCCTCCGGGGCCCCGAACCAGGTTGCCGGGCGGCTGGTACCAGCGGTCGGGCACCCCCTTCAGCGCCTCGGTCATGAAGCGGTGCCAGGCGGGGGCGGCCACGAACACCCCGTCGGAGCCGCTGACCATGGTGTGGGTGCTGTCCCGGACGTCGCCGACCCAGACCACAGTCGCCAGGTCGGGGGTGAAGCCGACGGCGAGGGCGTCCTTGAAGTCGCTGGTGGTGCCCGTCTTGGCGGCCGCGGTGCGCTCGGCCAGGTGGAGGGGGCTGTTGAGCCCGAAGATCAGGCCCCGATTCTGGTCGTCGGCCATGATCGAGGCCATGATGAAGGCGACCCCGGGGTCCAGCGCCTGCCGCTGCCCCCGCTGGGGGTCGGCCTGGTAGAGGACCTTGCCGTGGCCGTCGGTGACCTCCAGGATCGCCTCCGGCTGGTGGTGGACCCCGAGGTCCGCGAACACCGACAGCGCCCCCACCTCGTCGAGCAGCGTGACCGGGTAGCCGCCCAACGTCAGGCTGGCCCCGAAGTCGTAGATCGAGTCGTCGGTCGTGTAGGTGTAGCCGGAATCGGGCTGGCGATGGGCCATCCTCGGCCGCAGGCCCAGATTGCGCCAGAACTCGACCACGGCGGGGACGCCCACCGCCAGCTCGGTCTTGACGGCCGGGATGTTGAGCGAGTTCTGGAGCGCCTGGCGCAGGGGCAGCACGCCGTGGAGGGCGCGGTCGTAGTTGTAGACCTGGTAGGGGGCCTGGCCGGGACCCGAGGGCAGCTCGAGCGGGTTGGGGCTGTCGGCGATGGGTGTGTCCATCGTCGCCTTGCGGGCGTTGATCACGGCGGCGTACGTGAAGGGCTTGACCGAGGAGCCGGGGTTGAGGGACCGGTCGGCCACGAAGTTGAACTGGCCAGCATCGGCGTTGTAGTCGGGCGAGCCGACCATGACCAGGATCTCCCCCGTGCGCGGGTCCACCGACACCAGCGCCGAGCTGAGCAGGCCGCCCTGGTCCCGGAAGCGATTGGCGTTGAGATTGTCCACCACCACCGTCTGCGCCAGCTGCTGCTTGCCGTAGTCGAGCGTGGTCCTGACCGTGATCTGCTGCTGCCCGATCTTGAAGCCGAGCCCCTCCAGCTCCTTCTTCACGTAATCGACGAAGTGGGGCGCCCGGAAGCTGTTGACGGGGGGCGAGATCTTGAGGGGCTCCCCGAAGGCGGCGTCCGCCTGCTCGGAGGTGACGTCGCCCTGCCGCACCATCGCGTCCAGGACCTGCTTCTGGCGGACCTTGGCCTGGTCGGGATGGACCACCGGGCTCCATTGCGCCGGCGCCTGGGGGATTCCGGCCAGCAGCGCGACCTGGGCCAGGTCCAGGTCCCGGGCGTCCTTCTGGAAGAAGGTTCGGGAGGCGGCCTGGACCCCGTACTGCTGATCTCCGTAGTAGCTCTGGTTGAGATAGAGCTGGAGGATCTGATTCTTGGAGTAGCTGCGGCTCAGCTGGTAGGCCAGGGCCAGCTCCCGGAGCTTGCGCTCGAAGGTCTGGTCGGGGCTGAGAAAGAGCCGCTTGGCCAGCTGCTGGGTGATCGTGGAGCCGCCCCCGACGATGGCGTGGGCCTGGTAGTTGGCGAGGGCCGCGCGGGCGATGCCCTCGGGGTCGAAGCCGGGGTTGCGGTAGAAGTTGCGGTCCTCGATCGCGACCGTGGCCTGGATCAACCGGGGCGAGACCTGGTCCAGGCTGACGTTCAGCCGGTGATCGCCCTCCTTGCCGAGGTCCGCGAGCAGAGTGCCCCCGCGATCGTAGATGAGCGCGTCGCCGTTGAAGGCCGCCGAGTCCAGGCCCCGGACGCTGGGGAGGCTGTCGAGGAAGGACTGGGCGTAGACATCCCCCGCCACGGCCAGCAGCAGGACGGCCATCCCCAATACCCCCAGCACGCGGAGCAGCGCCGAGCGGGCGTGGCGGCGCCCGATCGGCGACCAGCCGGCGTGGAGCCGGGCCCGGGGCCGGCGCCCCGACTTGGTCTTGAAGCGGGCGGGTGCCTTCATCTGCTGGAGATCCGGTAAGAGATCCGGGCGATTCTAAACCCGGGTCGGGCGGGGTCGGGAGGCTACAGCCTCTCGAAGACCAGCAGGTGGGAGAGGCCGAGGGCGCGCAGCGGTGTCCGCTCGGCCCCCTGGACGAGGCGGCGCAGGACCCGGCCCGGGCGCCCCAGGCGGGCCGCGATGTTGTCGTAGCCGCCGAAGATCACGGTGTGGCGGATCACGCGCACCGGCAGGCCGTCCAGCAGCCGGAGCAGCCCTCGCCTGGTGTAGGCGCGGACGTGGGGCGCCAGCCGGTTGCGGAGAGGATCGGGCAGGTAGTTGACCAGCGGGATGTTGCCGAAGCGGTAGCGGCCGCGCCAGAAGACGCCGTGCTGCTCGACCGGGTACCAGCGGTTGGGGCAGAAGATGACCGCCCGCCCGCCGGGGCTGAGCACCCGCGCCATCTCGGCCACGGCGGCCCGATCGTCGACCACGTGCTCGATCACCTCGTTGGAGAGGACCAGGTCGAACGCCGCGGCAGCGAAGGGGAGGTGCTCGCCGGCCCCGCAGACCAGCCACGGCTGCTTCAGGCCGCGGGCTGCCTCGGCCACCCGCGCCCGCTCGTAGTCGAGCCCGCAGACCGAGGCCGCCAGCTCACGCAGCTTGCGCACGTAGGTGCCGATCCCGCAGCCGTCGTCGAGGACGCGGGCGCGGGCGAGGCCGGGCGCCGCGTCCCGGATCATCTGGAGGCGGCGATCCTGGCCCGAGCGCCAGACGTAGGACGGCTCGCCGCGGGCGGCCGCCAGGTCGGATGGCAACGGCGCCGCTGCGCTCGGGGTCTCTAGCCGACCTTGGGAGGCGCCGGCTTGGCCCGGCTGATCGCGCCGCTGGGACCGGTGGTCAGGTTGACCACGGCGACCACGCCCTCGACGGTATGGGCGCGCTCCGCGGCGGCGTCCACGAAGGCCGGGTTGTCGACCTGTCCGCGCAGGTACACAGTGCGACCCTCCACGGCGACCTGGAGGCCGGCGGGGGCGGCGCCGCCGGCGGCGATCACCTGCTCCACCTGCTGCTTGATCGAGGCCTCGTCGGGGGCTCCGTTGCGGCCGGCCCTGCCCATCAGGTTGTCGACCGCGCCGCTGACGCCACCCACCTCGGAATAGGCCTCGCGGGCCCGCACCTGGACCTGGGTGAGGCGGCCGCTGATCATGTCCCGGCGGCGGCGGTCGTAGAGCAGGACGGCAAGCCCCGCCGCCAGGCCGAGCGCCAGCGCGCCCGCCACCGGAAGCCGGCGGCTGGGCCGCGGCCGGACCCGGCGCTCGACCTGCTCCCGGAGCCGGCCGGCGTAGCGGTAGCCCTGCTTGGAGAGCCGCTGGCCCTGCTTCTGGAGGCCCTCGGTGTCGACGTCCTCGAGGCGGTCGAGAAGAGTCCCCCGCAGCATCTCGTAGGTCTTGGTCAACTCGTCGAGAGCCGACTCACTCCGCTTCCTCATTGCCCATTTCATATACCTAGACTATCAGGAAACATCCCGCTTGCGACTACGGATTGGAGCCCTCCGGCCGGAGTCGCGCAAACACCTCGTCTGGCGCGGCCAGCTTCTCCTGACGGGTGCCCGTGAAGTGCACGCGGAGGCCGGGCCGGCCGGGCACCCCCGCCTCCCAACCGGCCGCGTACAGCTCGGCCGCCTGGCGGAGGCCGCGCGCCTGGGCGACCTGGCGGCCGTCGGTGAAGGCGACGGTCTGGGTGCGGGCACCCGGGAAGCCGAGCCGGACGGCACCGCCCGTCTTCAGGTTGTAATCGTACTCGTCGAACGACCCCTCGCCGCCGCCCGCGACCAGCTCGGCGACGGTCGCCAGCTCGCCGGCCCGAAGCGCCGCCCTGACCCCGGCCCGGCGGTCCTTGTGGGCCAGCCGCTGCCGCCTGCGCAGCTCGGTCAGGAGCAGGTCGCGCTCCGCCCGCACCTCGGCCAGCCCCTGCTCGAGCGGGCGCATCTGCTCGCGCAGCGCGGCCACCCGCCTGTCGATCTCCTCCGGGCTGAGCTCGCCCGGTCCCTCCGCCACTCCGACGAATCTAGCAGGGTGATGAAAAAGGTCGGCGAGGGCTGCGGTGTCCAGGTGGTCCAGGTGCTAGGAACCGCCGAGCACCTGAGCGCGCGCACTTTGAGTGCGTAAGCGAGGAGCGCAGAAGGTGACGCCGCAGATGGGCCGCATGGGCGCCGCAGATCCGCCGCACCCCTTTTTCGTCAGCCTGCTTTAGCCTGTGCGGGCTACCGGTGGGGCAACGAGCCGTCCTGAGGCGTTTATCAACGTCGATGTTGTTAAACCACTAGACTTCGATGGACATGGATCGCAAGCTCGCCGTCCTCACAATGCTGAAAATCCGCGGCCACGCCGGCCTCGCCGAGGCGGCCGATCACCTCGGCGTGACCAAGCAGGGCGCCCTCCGCCACCTCGAGGCCCTGGAGCGGGCCGGGCTGGTCGAGGTGCACGCGCAGGGCCGCGGGGGGCCGGGCCGGCCGGCCGGCGTCTACCGGCTCACGGAGTCCGCCGCCCTCAGCTTTCCGAGCCGCCATCGGGAGCTGGCCGCCGAGCTGGTGGACTTCATGGAGCAGGACCAGCTCGACCGCTTCTTCGCCGCCCGGACCGCCCGGATCGAGGCCGAGTACGCGCCCCGACTGGCGGGCCTGGACCTGGCGGCCAGGGTGCGCGAGCTGGCCCGGCTGGCCTCCGAGCAGGGCCACATGACCGAGGTGCTGGAAGACGCCGACGGCACCCTCTCGCTGCGCCACTGCAACTGTCCGATCCAGGATGTCGCCGCCCGCGGCGGCCACCCCTGCCGCCACGAACGTTCGATGTACGAGCGCCTCCTCGGCGCCGATGTGACGCGCTCGGAATGGGTCGGCTCGGGCGGGGCGGCCTGCTCCTACGCGATCACGAGCAACCCCGGCAACCCGGACAATTCCGGCGAAGGGTAAGGAACACAGAACATTGGCTGACTTCGAGATCAGAGACCTCAGGGTCAACGTCGAGGGTCGGGAGATCCTTCAGGGCATCACCCTCTCCATCAACCGCGGCGAGGTCCACGCCGTCATGGGCCCCAACGGGTCCGGCAAGAGCACGCTTTCGAGCGCGTTGATGGGCCATCCGGCCTACGAGGTGACCGGCGGCTCGGTCACGCTGAAGGGCCACGACCTGCTGGCCCTGGCGCCGGACGAGAGGGCCCGACTTGGCCTCTACCTGGCCCTCCAGTACCCGACCGTGGTGCCCGGGGTCACGATGGCCAACTTCCTGCGCACGGCGGTCAACGCGAGGCGCGGCTACGACGGCAAGGACAAGTCCCTGGCCATCAAGCCCAAGGAGTTCCGCGCCCTGCTCAAGGACCAGATGGGGACGCTGCGGATGGACGACAGCTTCCTCTCCCGCTACATCAACGACGGTTTCTCAGGAGGCGAGAAGAAGCGGGCCGAGATCCTCCAGATGGCGGTCCTCCAGCCCGAGATCGCGATTCTCGACGAGACCGACTCCGGCCTCGACATCGACTCGATCCAGTACGTGGCGGAGTCCATCAACTCGATGCGAAGCCAGAACCTGGGCGTGCTCATGATCACGCACTACGCGCGAATCCTGGGGCTGGTGAGGCCCGACTTCGTGCACGTGCTGGTGCACGGCCAGATCGTCAGCTCGGGCGGCCCCGACCTGGCCGACCAGTTGGAGAGGACCGGCTACGCCGAGTGGGGCGTGGAGCGGGCCGAAGATCGGATCCAGGAGGTGAGCTAGATGGCGACCATTCCCCAGGTCAGCGTCGGTGACGACTACAAGGAGAAGTACGGCTTCTTCGACCCCGAGAAGTTCGTCTTCAAGGCCAAGCGGGGCCTGAGCGAGGAGATCGTCCGCGAGATCTCCTGGATGAAGAACGAGCCGGAGTGGATGACCAAGATGCGCGTCCGCTCGCTTCAGATCTTTCGCAAGAAGGCGATGCCGACCTGGGGTGCCGACCTCTCGGTGATCGACTTCGAGAACATCTTCTACTTCCTCAAGTCGACTGAGAAGCAGAGCACCAGCTGGGACGACGTCCCCGACGACATCAAGCGCACCTTCGACCGCCTGGGCGTGCCCGAGGCCGAGCGCAAATTCCTGGCCGGAGTGGCGGCCCAGTACGAGTCCGAGGTCGTCTACCACTCCCTGCACAAGGAGCTGGAGAAGAAGGGCGTCATCTTCCTGGACACCGACAGCGCGCTGCGCGATCACCCCGAGCTGTTCGAGCAGTACTTCGGGACCGTGATCCCGCCCGCCGACAACAAGTTCTCGGCCCTTAACACCGCGGTTTGGTCGGGCGGCTCGTTCAT
>JBBSHA010000107.1:0-7557 GCA_038253595.1 Candidatus Dormibacterales bacterium | reverse complement strand
GGAGCCCGGCGAGGGGGAGGTGCTTTCAGGCAGGGCCATGACCATCTCCAACCCGCGCGGGCCGGGGTCGAATTCCGACTCCGCGCCGGCACGGCGCCCCGCCCATCGGGCGAGGCGCCGCGACAGCTCAGGCCCGGGCGACCCCGATCGGGCAGCTGACCCCGGTGCCGCCCAGCCCGCAGTAGCCGCGCGGGTTCTTGTCCAGGTACTGCTGGTGGTAGTCCTCGGCGAGGTAGAAGTCGGGGCTGGGCCGCAGCTCAGTCGTGATGGCGCCGTAGCCGGCCTTCGCCAGGACCGGCTGAAACGCGACCCGTGCGGCCTCCGCCGCCTCCGCCTGGGCCGCGCTGGTGGTGAAGATCGCGGAGCGGTACTGGGTGCCGGCGTCGTTGCCCTGGCGCATGCCCTGGGTGGGGTCGTGAGCCTCCCAGAACGCCTTCAGCAGCTGCTCGTACGTGATCCTGTCCGGGTCGTACACCACCCGCACCGTCTCGGTGTGCCCGGTCCTGCCCGAGCAGACCTCCTCATACGTGGGGTTGGGCGTGTAGCCACCCTCGTAGCCGACCGCAGTCGTGATCACGCCCGGGATCTGCCAGAACACCCGCTCGGCGCCCCAGAAGCAACCAAGCGCGAAGTCCGCGACCTCAGCGCCATCCGGGTAGGGAGGCGTGAGCGGAGTGCCGAGGACGGTGTGGGGGCCGGGTTGGGCGATGGCCTGGGCGCGCCCGGGGAGGGCGCGGCCAGGGTCGACTAGATCGCTCTTGGCGCGGGAAAACAACTTCATCATGCCCAACCTAATCACCTCGCCACCCCACAAGTTCCCTCCCTCGCATATTTCCGCGACGGCCTGGTCCCGGGGCTCGGACGGGAAACCGGGCCCGGCCCGCTCAGTAGGTGATCTCCACCGCCGGTTCGCTGTCACCGCCCAGCCGGCGGGCGGCGGTCGCCCGGGGACCGCTGGCGGGCACGTGGCTGGCCGCCCGGGCCAGGCCCCAGCGGGGCATGTTGCCGTAGACCGCCTCCCACTGGCCGGCCCCAACCTTGTACGTCTCGTGGAAGATGCCCACGCTGCCGTCGCGGCCGGCTGTCCGGTTGAAGCGGGCCCAGGCCGGGAGGTGGGGATCGTCCCGGTCGCGAGCGAAACGCTCCAGGTCCTCGAATGAGCGCCAGTGCTGGAGCAGCACCGGGCCGCGCAGGGTGAACATCGTCTCGGCGCCCAGGAAGCCCTTCTCGGGGTGCCGGTACAGCTCCGTCAGCATCGGCCCCATCGCGGCCGCCACCGGCAGCCACCGCCACGGCTTCCAGAGGTGATTGATTCGCATCCCGATCACGAAGACCACGAACGGGCCCTCGAACTCCGCCGTGTAGCGTCCCCGGAACCGCTGGCCCATGCCTGCTCCCCCTCAATAGTTGTACCTGTAACGTCTAGTTCAGACCGTCGTAACTGCATGGTACGGTCTCCGGGTGGCGGGCGCAAGCAGCAGTTCCAGCGCTGCCTTCGTGGTTCTCGGACTGCTCGAGGTGTTCGGGCCGGGAACGCCCTACGACCTCAAGCGTCGCGTGGACGCCTCGATCGGCCACTTCTGGTCATTCCCAAGGGCCCAGTTCTACGTCGAGCCCGAGCGCCTGGCCGCCCGCGGGCTGGTGGTGGAGAGCCGGCAGCCGGAGGGGCGCCGGCGCCGCGTCTTCAGCATCACCGGGGCCGGCCGGGAGGCGCTGCGGGCCTGGATCGTGGGCGGCGCGGTGGAGGCGGGCGAGGTCCGCGACCCGGGCCTGCTCAAGCTCTTCTTCGCCGGGGTCACCGACCGCCGGGGGGTGGTCGCGCTCGCCCGGGAGCACGAGGCCCACCACGCCCGCCGCCTCGCCGAGTACGCGGCGATCCTGCCCCGGCTGGAGGCCGATCCGGGCGCCGCCTTCGCGCTGGCCACGCTCCGCCACGGCCTGGGCTATGAGCGGCTCTCGGTCGCCTACTGGGGGGAGCTGGCGGCCAACCCGCCCACCGCCGGGGCGCGGCGCCCGGGGGTCAGAGCCAAGCGCCCGCCCAAGCGGTGAAACCGAGCCCGGCTCAGCAGTCGCCGGTGCCGGGCCCCGGGGTGTAGGGACCGCCCGTCTGGGGCTCGGGGTAGTGCAGGCAGTCCAGGTTGGAGCGAAGCTGGATGGGCACCTCCCAGACCGGTCCCGGGCCGTCCGGGTCGATCACCGTGGCCCCTCCGGAGGCGACGAAGGTGATCACCTGGAGCTGGGCCTGGTTGCGGCCCGCCAGCCGGGGGTCGAGGAGAAAGCCGTGGGGGTCGAAGCCGGCGGATGCGGACTTGTCGTTGCGGTAGTAGGAGACCCGGGAGAAGAGGTCCCCGGCCCGGTACAGCTCGCCCGCTGTCGAGTTGGGAACGGTGTGGTCGCCGTACGCGGACTGGAAGATCACCCGCTTGGAGCCGACACCGGCGCTGAACGACTCGAGGCTGCCCGGCCGCTCGAACCAGTTGGAGTAGGCCAGGTAGCGCTGGATCGGGATCGCCCCCGGGTGGGGCTGGGCCACCGACGGGTCCTGGCGCAGGGGCATCGACTCGGTGAAGCCGTTGAGCCCGGGGCCGCCGTTCAGGAGGTTGGGCCGGTTGACCTCCAGCTGGTGCGCCAGCAGGTCGCGGAATCCGGAGTTGCGAGCGATCTCCACGATCGGACCGCCGGGCACGTTGAGGACGCCGACCTGGAGGTGGGTGTCGGTGGCCATCAGCATCGTCCCGTAGATGCCGCCGAAGCTCTGCCCGTAGTAGGCGACCCCACTTGGCCGCAGCTTGACGGTGCCGTCGCCGAGGACGTCCACGCCGCGCTCCACCATCCGGACCAGCGCCATCTGGTTGACGGTCGACTGGATGAGGCCGTCCCGGAGGCCGTCCACAGCCTGGTGGGAGGGGGTATCGGTGACCAGGTTGCCGCTCCCGTCGTACGTCTTGTGGTCGGTGGGCGATACCCCCTCCGAGGGGTCGATCGTGCCATCGCCGTCAAGGTCGACACCCTGACCGTGGGAGAGGAAGCTGGTGCTGAGCGGACCCTGGTGGACCACCGTCCGGCTGGCCGGGCCGAAGCCGTGGCCGGCGGGGTCGGTCGCGATCGTGGCCACCCCCCGGGCGGCGTTCAGGTCGGCGGCCAGGAAGAGGTCGTACTTGCTGCGGGTGAAACCGGGACCGAAGATCGCGACCGGCCAGCCGCCGGCCGGCGCCACGCCCGCGGGCACGATCAGGTGAAAGCCCACCCGCTGCTGGGACCGCGGCTGCGGCGTGCTCCGGGTCGGGACCTGGCCGATGAAGGCTCCGGCATCCTGGTAGCGCGGCACCAGGAAGCTGCCAAACCCGTAGTAGGCGGCGGCGGCCGTGGCCGTGTTGAGGACCATCGAACTCCGGAGGGGCGCCTGGGGGTCGGCCCTGACCTGGTCCTGGCGCTCGATCTCGGTCACCGAGGCGGCCGGGAACACGTCCCGGCGGCCGTCCTGGATGAAGCTCGCCCCCCGCTCGGCGGCGTCGATGCCGGCCGCCGAGTAGGCCGAGCCGTCGTCCAGCGCCGCCCGCAGCCGGGCCAGCTGGGTGGTGGTGGACTCGGTTGTGAAATGGGCCGTGCAGCGGTCCCCGCCGCAGGTGGCGACCGGGTGTCCCCCGAGGTCGTGGAGCGACGCCGTCACCACTGTGCGGTAGGTGGTGTCCTGGTTCAGATAGCTGACCGGCTGGCCGGCCAGCACGTTGGTGGCGGGGTCGAAGACCAGCTGGGTGAGGCCGGTGCGGAAGCCGCCGGGACCCTCGATGTAGACGCTGGCGGGGGTCACGGTGGCGAGGTCGATCGGCCCGCTGAACGGAATCGTCACGCGCGGCCGCACGTCGAAGCCGTCGAGCTGGTTGACCAGCGTGATCGCGTCACACCACGAGTAGTCGGCCTGGGTGCAGGCGGGCAGGGGCAGGTTGACCCGGCGCCCGGTCACCTGGGCCGCGTCGGCAACGGTGAAGGCGTCGCTGGGAAATATGGCGGTGTCGGGAGTGCTCCCGGTCAGCACCGCCACCCCCGTCCCGGTGGCCAGGGTTGGTGCGGGCAGGACGGCGGCGAGCAGGGCGGCTCCGGCCAGCAGCGGTAGGAGATTGCGTCTCGATCTGCTGACTTGATCTACGTGGTGGATGCGCCCCTGTCAATGCCCGAGTTCGGGAGTTCGGTCTGGGCCGGCCGGACGGAGGTCCGCGAACGCTACGCTGGGGGGCGGTGGACGGCTACCGCAAGCTCTTCGACCTCGCCGGCCGGACCGCGCTGGTGGTGGGTGCCGGCAGCGGCATCGGAGAGGCCTCCGCCCGTGGGCTGGCCGCCTTCGGGGCCGGGGTCCTGGCCGCCGACCTGGATCTGGCCCACGCCCGGACGACCGCAGCAGCCATCGTCTCGGAGGGGGGCCAGGCCGAGGCCCTGGAGCTGGACATGCGGGAGCCGGCCGGCGTGGCGGCCGCGATCTCGAGCCACGGAGTGCCCGACGTCCTGGTCATCACGCCCGCCATCAACGTCCGCCGCCCGGTCTTTGAGATCGACGACGAGGCCTTCACCCGGGTGGTCGATCTGAACCTCAAGGGCACCTTCCGGCTGCTGCGGGAGTACGGCCGGGGGATGGTCGCCCGGGGCCGGGGCAGCATCATCGTCTTCTCCAGCATCCGGGCCCAGGCGGTCGAGCCGGGACAGTCGGTCTATGCGGCCACCAAGGCGGGCGCCCTCCAGCTGGTCCGGACCCTGGCCTCGGAGGTGGGCGAGAGCGGGGTCCGGGTCAACGCGATCGCCCCGGGCGTGGTTGAGACGCCGCTCACCGAACCGATCAAGAACCACCCGCAGTGGTACCAGGCCTACGCCGACAAGAGCGCGCTCAGGCGCTGGGCCCAGCCCTCGGAGATGGTCGGGGCGGTCGTCTTCCTGGCCTCGGACGCCGCCAGCTACGTAACCGGCTCCTATCTGGTGGTGGACGGCGGCTGGCTGGCCCAGGACGGCCGCTTCACCCCCCCGCTGTAGCCCACTCCGGCCCCGGCCCCCCAGCTCGCGTTCGGTTCAGTCAGAATTCCGCCCATGAGAGCCTCTCGCCTGGCCCTGGTCGCCGTCGCGCTGATTCTGGCCGTCGCCTGCTCGAGCGGATCCAGCACCACCTCGACGACCCCGACCAGCAGCAAGAAGACGCTGGTCGTGGGTGCGGTGCTGGAACCACCCACCCTCGACGTCACCGCCAACGCCGCCGCGGGGATCGCCGAGGCGCTCCGCGACAACGTCTACGAGGGCCTGGTCCGGACCGATCCCAAGGGCAAGATCCTGCCCCAGCTGGCGCGCTCCTACGACATCTCGGCGGACGGCAGGACGGTCACCTTTCACCTGGTGAGCGCCAGGTGGCACGACGGCTCGCCGTTCACGGCCGCCGACGTCAAGTTCTCCTGGGAGCGGGCCATGGACAAGGCGACCACCCCCCCCAACCCCCACCGCGACTACTGGGCGCCGGTCGATGCGATCACCGTGGTCGACGACCACACGGTCAAGGTGGCGCTGAAGCAGTACAGTGACAGCTGGCTCTTCCACATGGCCCAGGGGTCGGCCGCCATCCTGTCCCCCAAGAGCATCGCCGCCGACAAGGACACCCCGGTCGGCACCGGCCCGTTCCGCTTCTCCAGGTGGAACCGGGGCGACAGCATCGTGCTGGTCCGCAATGAGAATTACTGGGGCCCCAAGGCGCCTCTCCAGCAGGTCACCTTCAAGTACATCACCGACGCCAACGCCATGAACAACGCGCTCACGGCCGGCGACGTCGACGCCATCTCGGCGGTGACCGGTCCCGAGCAGCTGGCGGCCTTCAGCAGCAGCAAGGGATTCAAGGTCCTGGAGGGCAAGCCGAGCGGCAAGATCATCGTGGCCATGAACAACGGCTCCGGGGCCACCAAGGACCTCAAGGTCCGCCAGGCGATCAGCTACGCGCTCGACCGCAAGGCCTTCATCGACGGCGTCTACCTGGGCCACGCCACCGCGATCGGCACCCACGCGGTGCCCAATGACAGCGAGCCCTACTACCTGGACCTCACCGGGACGTACAAGCCGGACAGGGCCAGGGCCCGTCAGCTGCTGAGCGAAGCCGGCTTTGCGAGCGGCCTCAGCCTCCGGCTGTCGCTGCCGCCGCCGGCCTACGCCCGGCGCGGGGGCGAGATCCTGGCCAGCCAGTTGGCGGAGGTCGGCATCAAGGTTCAGACCGAGTCGGTGGAGTTCCCGCTCTGGCTTGACAAGGTGTTCGGCAAGGCCAACTACGACCTCACCATCATCAACCACGTCGAGCCCCGCGACATCGGCAACTACGGCAACTCCAAGTACTACTGGCGCTACGACAACCCCCAGGTCGCCGACCAGCTGAGCCGAGCCGACGCCGAGCCCGACGCCAAGAAGCGCAACGACCTCTACGGCCAGGCCGAGAAGCAGATCAGCCAGGATGCCGTCAACGTCTGGGTGATGTCTCCGGACAGCCTGGCGGTCATCAAGTCCAGCCTCAAGGGCTACCCCGAGAGCCGGATCGCCCCCTCCATCTACCTGGGCCAGGCGTACTTCGGCTGAGCCCGGCGCCACCCATCCACGGCGGCTGAGCCATGGCGGCGCAGGTGACGCTCAGGCTGGGCATCCTGCTGCTCAGCCTGCTCGCCGCCTCGATCCTGGTCTTCTCGGTGGTGGAGGTGCTCCCGGGCGACCCCGCCCAGGTGATCCTGGGCACCCAGGCCACGCCGGACTCGCTGGCCAGCCTCCGCCATCAGATGGGGCTCGACCAGCCGGCGTGGCTGCGCTATCTGGAGTGGGTGGGGGGCCTCCTCCACGGCGACTTCGGTGTCTCCCAGGTGTCCGGGGCGCGGGTCGGCGAGCTGATCGCCAACAAGGCCGCCGTCAGCGCCCCCCTGGACCTGCTCGCCATCGTCACCGCGCTCGCCATCTCGCTGCCGCTGGGGGTGCTCGCCGGCGTTCGCCACCGGCGGCTGTCGGGGGCGCTGATCTCGGCGCTCAGCCTGGGCGGGATCGCCATCCCCGCCTTCTGGGCCGCCCTGCTCCTGATCACGGTCCTCTCGATCCAGCTCCACCTCTTCCCGGCGGGCGGCTTCACGCCCTGGGAGGAGAACCCCGGCGCCGCCCTCCGCTCGCTGCTGCTGCCCGCCATCTCGCTGGGCCTGGTCCAGGGCGCGGTGCTCACCCGCTACATCCGCTCGGCCGTGATCGAGGTCCAGCGCGAGGACTACGTTCGCACCGCCCGCGCCAAGGGCCTGACCCGCTGGCAGGCGCTGCGCCGGCACGGGCTGCGCAACGCGGCGATCCCCGTGGTGACCGTGCTCGGCCTCCAGCTCACCGGCCTCCTGGTGGGCGCGATCGTCATCGAGAACGTCTTCTTCCTGCCCGGGCTCGGCCGGATGCTGTTCCAGGCCATCGGCAACCGTGACCTGGTCCTGATCCAGGACACGGTCATGCTGCTGACCGCCGTTGTGCTGGCCGTCAACTTTCTCACCGACCTCTCCTACCGCCTGCTCGACCCCCGGATCCGCG
>JBBSHA010000106.1:0-7562 GCA_038253595.1 Candidatus Dormibacterales bacterium | reverse complement strand
GGCGGTGGCGGCCCTGGAGCCGCGGGCGGGGCGGGCCCGGGCCCGCGAGCTGGTGGAGGCGGCGGCCGGCCGCACCGGAGCCCGGGCGGGCTCGCTGGCCGCCGCGCTGGCCGCAGATGCGGGCGTGCGCGACCTGCTCGGGGCGGCCGAGATCGGGGCCGCCCTCGACCCCAGCGCCTACCTGGGCGAGGCCGCGACCCTGGTCGACCGGGCCCTGGCGGCGCACCGGCAGCGGAGGCCCCGGCGGTGAGTGACGAGACCCGCGAGCGGGGCATGGAGGTGCGGCGGGCGGTCCTTGGCGACGCCCACGTCGACCGCGCGGAGGCCGCGCGCACCCCGCTCACCGAGGAGTTCGGGGACTTCCTGACCCGCTACGCCTGGGGCGAGGTCTGGACGCGCCCCGGCCTCGACCGGCGCACCCGCAGCTGCATCACGGTGGCGATGCTGGTTGCCCTCGACCGTCCCGAGGAACTGGCGCTCCACCTGCGGGGAGCCCTCACCAACGGCGTCACGAGCGAGGAGCTGAAGGAGATCCTGCTTCAGACGGCCGTCTACTGCGGGATGCCCGCCGCCAACGCCGCGTTTCGGATCGCGTCCGAGGTGCTGGGCTAGCGGCAGCCAGGCTGACAGCCCCGAAGGCCCCGGCGCCCTACAGCGGGTTCGAGATCGCCAGTGGAGGTCCGACAACCGCCATACTCACGCCGGCGCCGATGCTGCGGAACGCGTCCGGGACGTCCGACCCGGCGGGCAGGGCCGCAAAGTGATCGAAGAAGACCTCCATTCCGGCCGGGGTGAACAGAACCAGGATCCGAGCCGGCTCGCGGCCGGTGTTCTGGAAGCAGTGCGGCGTCCCCCGCGGCACAAACACGAACGAGCCGGCCGGGGCATCGCTGATCTCCGTGCCGAGCTTGAACCGGAGCCGGCCCTCGAGCACGTACCAGGCCTCGTCCTCGTTGGCGTGAGTGTGCAGGGGCGGCCCGTCGTTGGGAGCGATGATGTTCTCCACCGCGGTCAGCGAACCGCCGGTCTCGGCGCCGCGAACCTTAAAGGTGAGAGGACCGCCGGCCGGACCCTGAACCGTCTGGCCCACCCCGGGCCGCACGCGGATTGAAATTTGACCCCTTGGACATGGCCCTGGCCTCCCTTTCGGTCGAGCGGGTACGGGACCCCAGTTGCACCGAGGGCGTAGCCTCGAGAGCGAACTTCCGGTCTCGACCGGAACACATCCATATCACAACTGAAGGAGAAGGCAGATGGTGAGTGTGGGACTGCTGGTGCGCATGGAGGCCAAGCCGGGCAAGGAGCAGGACGTTGCCAAGTTCCTGGAGGGGGCCAGGTCGCTGGTGCTGGACGAGCCGGCGACGACGGCCTGGTTCGCCATCCGGCTCAGCCCCTCCGAGTTCGGAATCTTCGACGCCTTCCCGGACGACTCGGGGCGCCAGGCCCACCTGGCCGGCAAGGTGGCCGAGGCCCTCATGGCCGGAGCCGACGAACTGCTGGCGCGGCCTCCGGTGATCGAGCAGGTCGAGGTGCTCGCCGACAAACTCCCCGGGTAGGCGCTCCCGCGGGAGCCGGCACTCGCGGCCTTCGCGCGCGGGGCAAACATGCCGGCCGGGCTCGGCAAGGAGCGGGCACGGCCCGGTCCCTCACCGGCCGGGAACCGCTTCAGGCCACCGCGATTCCATTCCGCTCGGGCTGCCCATCCGGTTGACGGCGGTGGCGAGGCCGGTGCCGATCGCGAAACCGGCCAGCCCGCCGATGGCGCCGATGATGGCGGCCTCCACCAGGTACTCGCCCAGGATCTTGCCCGTGCGCGCCCCCAGCGCCTTCTTGAGGCCGATCTCGCGGACGCGCTCGGCGACGACCATGATCATCGTGTTGACGACCGAGGCCGCCTATGACCAGGGCCAGGAGGGCGACCCCCCAGGGCGATGGCGGTGAAAGTGGTCCCGGTGGCCTTGAAGTTGGCGACCATGGCGCTCGGCTTGTTGGCGTGAACGCCGGGCACCTGGCGGTTGATCAGGGCTGTGAGCGCGTCCATCTCGGCCAGGGAGGCGCCCCGCCTGGCGTAGACGGTGAAGCCCTGGGCGATGGTGGCGGTGTCGACCGAGCCGTGCAGGGAAGCCGGCAGGGTGTCCTGGAGGAGCATCCGGGCGTCGGCGTCGTTGACGTAGGCGAAGGTGTCGATGCTGCCGGTCCTGGCGAGCACGCCCACGACGGTGAAGCGATGGCTGACGAAGTCGGGGCCGGCGTCCTTGGGAGCGACCGGCAGCGCCAGGGTGTCACCCGGCCGCTTCCCGTACTGGGTGGCGAGCGCCGAGCCCAGGGCCACCTCGCCCCGCGACCCGCCGGCCACGTCGCCGGGCTGGTAACCCCGGGCGCGTAGGGCCTGAGCCCCGCAACTGGTGCACTTGGCGGCAGAGCGCACCACTTCGAGCGGCCGGAAACGGTGCACCTGGCCGCCGGATGCACCGATTGCCGGGCCGGCCGGCTTGGGTTAGGCCACGCGGCGCCGGAACGGACGCCGCTGTCGCTGGCCGCCACTGCCCGATCCGCCCGGGCGGGTCCCGGGAGCGGGACGCCGGGAGGCCTCGGAGGCAGCGCGCGGGGCGGTGGCGACGTGCCGCCACTCACCCTTCTCCAGGAGCAGGCCACCGTCGACCGGTTGGATGTCGGGGGCGCCCATCCGGCGCAGCTTGCGCCACGCCCCGTCGTCCTCCGGCGAGAGGATGGTCAGGGCCCGCCCGACGGCGCCCTGGCGGGCGGTCCGGCCCACCCGGTGGGTCAGCCACTGGGCCGTCTCGGGCAGCTCGTAGTTGACGACCAGCCCGACCTCGCTGACGTCGATCCCGCGGGCGGCCACGTTGGTGGCCACCAGGACCCGGACCTGGCCGGCTCGGAAGGCCCGCATCGTGCTGTCGCGGCGGTTCTGGGAGAGGTTGCCCTGCAGCTCCGCGGCGTTGTGGCCCATGGCCAGCAGGCGGGCCGCCAGCTTCTTGACCCCGTGCTTGGTGCGCCCGAAGACGATCACCGAGCCCCGGTGGCCCCGGAGGAGTCGGTCGAGCGTCTCCAGGCGCTGGGACTCGGCCACCTCGAGCACGCCGTTCTCCAGCGTCGATTCACCCTCGCTCTCGACCCGGATCCGCACCGGCGACCTCAGGTGCTTGGCGATCATCCGCGTCACCCAATCGGGCATCGTCGCGGAGGCCAGCACCATCTGCGGCTCCCTGGTGAGGGCGATGATCCGCTCGACGTCGCGAGCGAAGCCGGCATCCAGCATCTCGTCCGCCTCGTCCAGTACCAGGTAGTCGACGCCGCCCAGGTTGAGCAGGCCGCGACCGATCATGTCGAGGATCCGGCCGGGGGTCCCGATCACCACCTCGGCGCGGTTCTTCAGTGCCTGGGTCTGGATCCCATAGCCGATGCCGCCGTACAGCAGCGCGCAGCGGGTCCGGCCGCCGAGGGTGCGCAGCACAGACTCGATCTGGATCGCCAGCTCGCGGGTGGGGCAGACGACCAGGCACTGGGGCCCCGGCCTGCCGGGCTCGATTCCCTGCACCAGCGGGAGCAGGAAGGCCAGCGTCTTGCCGGACCCGGTGGGGGCCTCGATGACGAGGTCGTCACCGGCCAGCAGGGCCGGGATCGCCTGGTCCTGGACCGGCACCGGGCTGTTGATGCCGCGGGCGGCGAGGGCGGCGGCCGGGCCCGCGGCCACGCCGAGCTCTTGGAAGGTGTTCACGAAACGGTGCTCCTGTCCCCTCTCTTTGGGGATTGATTTTTCTGCGACGACTATTCAGGACACCGTGCGATGACGGGGAGAGGGACCCGAAAGGACGCGCTCCGAGGCGGAGCCGGACCCCACCTTACACGGTCGGCGGCCGGCAGGTGCGGGGTCACGGCGCTGTCATGCCGGTCGCCGGCCTGTCACGGTCGGGTCCAGCCTCCTGCTCACGGGCCCGCGGGCTCGAAATCTTGCGGGAGGTTGGTTCGGATGCTTATCGTTCTCCTGGCAGTGGGCGCGGCGATGATGACGGCGGCGGCGCCGTGGGTTCCCTGGTGGTTGATGTCGGATCTGCTCGGCGGACCTCCGGCCGCGATCCCGGCACCGGTCCGGGTCCGGACCCGGTGAGCCGGGCCAGCAGGTGAAGGAGAGAGTGTGATGAGTGAGAGCGAAGCCCACGAGGGCGGTCCCCGCTACGTCTCCCGGGTGCGGGTGGTGCGCGATGGGGGTCCCATCCGGCGCGCCTTCCTGCCCGCCGAGCCGGAGCCGGTCACGTTCAGCACCCACAGCGAGGTCGCCGAGCACTACGGGGTCGCGCCGGGCCAGTACCCGGAGCACGCCACCACGCTCGACTACGTGGTGGCCGCGGCCGCCGGTTGACTGACCGGGACCTTCGGGGGCGCGCTGGAGGCGCGCGGGATCGAAGCCGGGGCCGGGCGCCTGACGTCAGACGCCACCGGTGATGTCTTCGTCGAGGACTCAGTCCTGGTGATCAAGCGGATCCATGTCCGCTACACGCTGACCGGCTGCGCAGAGGGCAAGCGGGAGGCGGCCGAGCGGGCCCACGGCCTCCACGCCGCCAAGTGCCCGGTCGCCAAGACCATCGCCGGCTGCGTCGAGGTGACCACCGAGCTGGCCTTCGCCTGAGCGCCGGCGGAGCGGCTACTCCGGCCAGTCCGAGTAGGCGACCGGGAACTAGCAGGCTATTGAAAAAGGAATCGGCGGATCTGTGCGCCCATGCGGCCCATCTGCGGCGTCACCTTCTGCGCTCCTCGCTTACGCACTCAAAGTGCGCGCGCTCCGGTGCTCGGCGGTTCCTAGCACCTGGACCACCTGGACACCGCAGCCCTCGCCGACCTTTTTCATCACCCTCGGCGGCTACTCCGGCCAGTCGGATTGGGCGTCCGGAAAGTGATCCTTGTCCTGGGGCGCGGCCCGCTTGTAGACCATGAACGAGCGCCGGTAGGTGATGACCACGGCGCCGTCCTGGTTGAGGCCGCGGCTCTGCACGCCCACGATCCCGGCGTAGGGCCGGGAGCTCGACTCGCGCTTCTCCAGCACCCGGCTCTCCGCGTAGAGGGTGTCGCCCACGAAGACCGGGTGGGGCAGCCGGATGTCGGTCCAGCCCAGGTTGGCGATGGCGTTCTGGCTGGTGTCGGCGACGGTCTGGCCGAGCACCATCGCCAGGGTCAGGCCGGAGTTGACCAGCAGCCTGCCGAAGATCGACCGCTCCGCGTAGTGGGCGTTGAAGTGGACCTGATTGGTGTTCTGGGTCAGCAGCGTGAACCAGGTGTTGTCGGCCTCCGAAATGGTGCGGCCGAGCGGGTGCCGGTACACGTCGCCGATCTCGAAGTCCTCGTAGTAGCGGCCCTGCCAGCCGGCCCTGGCGGTCACCGGGGCGCCTCCATCCTGGCAAGTTAAACGATCGCCGCCTGCGGCGGCCGGTGCCGGCCAACTTGGCACCGCCAAACTGGTTGGGTGCCCGTTGCACAGGGTGTAAGATCCCGGCACCCGTCAGCAAACATGGCAATGCGACGGTCGCATTGTCGGGAGTCACCCGAAATGTCCTTTGATGAGAGGTCGTCTCGTTCGCAAACGCCGGATGAGGTGGTGCACTCGCGCGATGTGGTCGAGCCCGCGGGCGCGGCCCCGGCGGCAGGCGCCCCCGTCAGCCCGGTGACGCCGGTCGTGGCCGAGCAGAGGGTCGTCCGGGGCGCGTCCCCGCTCTCGATGTGGGTCAACGTCATCTACCTGGTGTTCGCCGTGGTCGACGGGCTGATCGCCATCCGCTTCGTGCTCAAGCTCCTGGCCGCCAACCCGCAGGCCGGCTTTGCCAGCTTCATCTACGGGGTGACGGCGCCGCTTGTGGCCCCGTTCAACGGCCTCCTCGGCAACCCCAGCGCCAGCGCCGGCTACCAGCTCGAGGTGACCTCCCTGGTCGCACTCCTGATCTACGCCCTGATCGGCTGGCTGCTGACGCGCCTGGCGCTGATCTTCGTCAACCGCAGCGTCAGCGTCTCGCGGCGCGAGGTCCGCTAAGAAGACCGACCCCCCGCCGGGGTGGCCGGCGCCGGCGAGCCGGCTGCCGGTACCGGTCCGGGCACGTCAGACTCTCTCGCAGAACCGTGAGAGCGATGGGCGGCGGGGGACCGGGTGGAAACGCTTCTCGCCAGGGGTGACTACGTCCACGTCATGGCGATGGTGCTCGCGGGCGGCCAGGGCAACCGCCTGCTGCCGCTGACGGCCGACCGCGCCAAGCCGGCGGTTCCCTTCGCCGGCACCTACCGGCTGATCGACTTCGCACTCTCCAACCTGGTCAACGGCGACATCCGCAAGATCGTGGTGCTGACCCAATACAAGAGCCACAGCCTGGACCGCCACCTGGCGGTCATGTGGCGCCTGTCCCCGATGCTCGGCAACTACGTGACCAGCGTTCCGGCCCAGATGCGCCACGGTCCGCACTGGTTCCAGGGGTCCGCCGACGCCGTCTACCAGAACCTCAACCTGGTCAAGGACGAGCGTCCCGACCACATCCTGGTCTTCGGGGCCGACCACATCTACCGCATGGACCCACGCCAGATGCTGGCCCACCACCTGGCCAGCGGGGCGGGCATCACTCTGGCCGGCATCCGCGTGCCCATCGCCCTGGCGCCCGCCTTCGGCGTCATCCAGGCCGACGCCGGCGGGCGCGTGCTCGACTTCCTGGAGAAACCCCAGCAGCCGCCCTCCCTGACCGACGCCCCGGACCAGGCCTACGCCTCCATGGGCATCTACATCCTGCGCACCGACGTGCTGGTCGACGCGGTCACCGAGGACGCGGCCGACCCCGACTCCAAGCACGACATCGGGGGCAGCGTCATCCCACTGCTGGTCGCCCGCGGCGCGGCCGGTGTCTACGACTTCATGGCCAACGAGGTGCCCGGCGTGACCGCCCACGAGCGCGGCTACTGGCGGGACGTGGGCGACCTCGACACGTACTACGAGGCGAGCATGGACCTGGTGGCCACCAAACCCGTCTTCAACCTCTACAACCGCGAGTGGCCGATCTACAACTCCCTGCCCCCGCTGCCGCCGGCCAAGTTCGTCTTCGATGACGACGATCGCCGCGGGCAGGCTCTGGACTCCCTGATCAGCGCCGGCGTGATCGTCTCCGGGGGCACGGTCCGGCGCTCGATCCTGTCCCCCGGCGTGTTCGTGCACACCGGCGCCCTGGTCGAGGGTAGCGTCCTGATGGACGACGTCGACGTCGGTCGCGACGCCATCGTGCGCAACGCGATCATCGACAAACAGGTCCGGATTCCGGTCGGGGCCCGGATCGGCGTCGACCTCGAGGCGGACCGGCGTCGCTTCCACGTCTCGGCAGGCGGCCGGGTGGCCCTGGCCAAGGGCCAGGTGATCTCGGAAGCTGGCGGTTGATCCGAGCCGCGCTGCTGACCCGCGAGTACCCACCCGACGTGTACGGCGGTGCCGGCGTCCACGTCGAGCACCTGGCCCGGGAGCTGCGCCTCCGGCTCGACCTCAGCGTCCACTGCTGGGGCCCACCCCGGGCCGAGCCGGGGGT
>JBBSHA010000105.1:0-7597 GCA_038253595.1 Candidatus Dormibacterales bacterium | reverse complement strand
TCAAAGCCTCCGCTCTGACCGGGCGGCAACGATACCCGGCCCCTAAATTCAAGAGCGGTCAAGAGGCCTTGGTTGCTTCGGCCTGGCACCAGCTGTAGAGGGCGTCGTACATCGGTGTTTCGAGCTTGATCTTTTCGTGGTCGTTGTCGCCGTGCACGAGCGCAAAGCCATGGGCGATGGCGTAGAGGCCGGCGGCCTCCGGGCAGATTTCGCGATCTCCGGCGACATCCGCTCCGTGGACGATCTGGGCCAGGCGCTTGAGCCCGGGGTCCTCGAGACCGTACTTGACCATGATTGACTCGAAACTGCAGCGACCATCTACGTGACCGAGCTCGACGTCCTTCACGTCGTAGGGGATGGCGTCCTCTCGCTCGGCCACCGCCATAACCTCTTCAGCCGGCACGTAGAGGAACTCGGCGTCCTTGTCGACGAAGCGCTTCACCAGCCACGGGCAGGCGACCCGGTCGACGTTCGCGTTCTTTCGCGTCACCCACTTCATGTGCAGCCTCCTCGAATCCACGGCGGTCAGTACGGGGAGTTGCACAACCTACGATGCAGTGGCGCAAAGGCCATCAGCGATCGCTGGCGCACACCAGCCCGATCGATCGTACACGATTGCAATCAAGGCTACAATTCATCGATGCCGACCGAACCACGCTGGCTCGTCCTCACCTGGCGACTGCCGACTGGGTCCAGCACCCCTCGGGTGACGGTCTGGCGCACGCTGCGCCGGCTCGGCGCCGGCGTCCTCAGCCCAGGAGCCGCGATCCTGACCTACCGCGAGGATCTCCATGAGCAGCTCGACTGGCTCGCCCAGGAGATCGAGGAACAGGAAGGCGATGCCTGGGTTCTTCCGGTGACGGAGCTGTCGGAACCGGAAGAGAAGGCGGTTATCGAGCGCATGTCGCGCGAGCTATCGGAGGAGTACGACGCCTTGCGCGCGGAAGCGGTGAGCTTCCTCCATCGCGCGGCCGAACATCCTGGCCCGGACGACGCTTATTCGCTGCGACTGAGGACTGAGAAGGAGCTGCTCTCCCTTCAGCGGCGGTTCCGGAAGGTCAGGGGCCGCGACTACTTCGGGGCTGATGGGCGCAAAGAGACAGCCACAACCATCGATCGCTGCCTCGCGTTCCGTCAGGGCATCAGCGCCAGGCTAACCCCGGTCACTGACAGCCTCGCTTCCGAACGGAGGCGCTAAACATGGCTCACTTCGTTACCCGTGAGCACATACACGTGGATCGGATCGCCACCGCTTGGGCCATCCGCCGCTTCGTCGACCTGGAGGCGACCTTCGAATTCGTCCGCCACGGGAGGGACGTCCGGGGTGTCGGAGGGACTCCTTTCGATATGAGGGGAGCCGAGCTCAGCCACCGTGGCGGCCGCTGCACCCTGGAAGCGCTAATAGCCAAGTACGAACTCAGCGACGAGGCGCTTCGCCGCATGGCTCGGATCATCCGGGCCGCTGACTTACCTCAGGAAGAACCGGCCCCACCTGAAGCAGCTGGGGTCCTGGCGGTCTTCGACGGCGTCCGCGATGGCAGCGACTCCGATGACCAGAGACTCGAGCGCGGCTTTGTGATCTGCGATGCCCTATACGCGTATTGTCGCCGGAATCGCCTGGCCGGAGCGACGCTCTGAGCGATTCTGCCGATGCCGAGAACGAGCGGCTGAACGAGCCTGCCAGCGGCTCTCCCCAGCTCCAAGCTGAGATTCCGTTCCGTCGTTTCATGCTCTATTTCCTCGGTCTTGGTACCTGGGGTTTCGGCGGTCCGATCGCGACCGTCGGCTACATGCAGCGCGACCTGGTCGAGGACCGCCAGTGGCTCGCCCGACAAGACATGTTGGACGGAATCGCACTTGGCCAGACGATGCCGGGGCCGCTGGCTGCGCAGGTTGCAATGTGGGTCGGCTTCCTCCGCCGCGGCGCCGTCGGAGCCCTGGGGACCGCCGGCGCCTTCATCCTGCCCTCGTTTCTCCTGGTCCTGGCGATCGGGTACGCCTACGTCCAATATCAGGGACTCCACTTTGTCCAGTCGCTCTTCTACGGAATCTCGCCTGCAGTCATTGCGATCGTCGTTCTCGCAGCCTGGAAGTTGGCCCGCCTGACGGACGCCAAGGACCTCCGGCTCTGGTCAATCACAGGGATCGTCGCGCTCGTCACAGCCGTCACCGGAACCGAGGTTGCGCTCCTCATCATCGCGGCCGGTCTGGCGATCCTGCTCTGGGATGCGCCCCCAGCCTGGATCCCGTGGCGGCGGGTCACCGGCATTCTCGGGACACCTCTTCAGCTGGGATCGGGGTTGGCGGGCCTGGCCAGTGCCTCGATCCTTTTCGCCCTGTTCCTCTTCTTCCTGAAGGCTGGTGCCTTTATTTTCGGCAGCGGTCTCGCCATCGTCCCGTTTCTTCGGCAGGGCGTAGTGCTCGAGAACCACTGGCTCACCGAGCGCCAGTTCCTCGACGCCGTCGCGGTCGGTCTGATCACACCGGGCCCGGTCGTGATCACGGCCGTCTTCATCGGCTATCTGGTTGCTGGCCTTCCTGGCGCTATCGTCTCCGGCCTCGGGATCTTCACCCCCATCTATCTCGGGGTCGTCATCCCCGGCCGTTGGTTCATCCGGCACCGCGCGGATCGACGAGTCCGCGCCTTCGTCAAGAGCGCCACCGCCGGCGCCGCCGGGGCGATCGTGGGCGCGACCGTGGTCCTGGCCCGAGGTGCGATAGTCGACTGGCCTACCGCGTTGATCGCCGCAGTCAGTCTCCTCTACCTGTGGAGGATCAAGTTCAAGCTCAAGGAACCGGTCCTGATCTTCGCTACCGGACTGGTGGGACTGGCACTCCATGGCGTCTGACAAGGGCGGGCAGCGCCGCGACCTGACAATCCTGTTCGCGACGCGAGTGACCCGGGCCGTCGGGTTCGGATTCTCAGCCGTCCTGCTCGCGATATACCTTCAGGCGCGCGGGCTGTCGCCGACTCAAATCGGAGCTGTGGTAGCTGTCGGACTCGCGGCGGCGTCGCTCATGGGACTCATCGCTGCCTACGCAACCGGCCGGTTGGGGCGCCGAGGAACCCTGGCGATCGTCGGACTGCTGATGGTGATCTGCGGCTTCGGGCTGAATCTGACCGCCAACCAATGGTTGCTCGCAGCCGTTGCATTGACTGGAGTGCTTGGCTCCGCTGGAACCGACCTCGGGCCTTTCCTTGCGGTGGAGCAGGCTCTGCTGAAAGAGACGACCAGGGCTGCCGGACGCAACCGAGCCTTCGCTCGATACTCCCTCAGCGGGGCGGTCGCTGCTGCCGCAGGCGGGCTCATCGCAGCGTTCGGGACCAGCGTCGCACGTGACGAGTTGCTCTTCCTACTCTATGGCTGCATCGGCGTGGGGACAGCGACCTCCGCGATTTCTTTCACCGCGCGGAACCGGACAGGTTGCTGAACCAAAGCCATCGGTAGGCGGGAAAGCGTAGTGAAGTGAGCAGGTGGATCCCTAAACGGCCGGCGAACTCGGCCGAGACAAATCTCTACATCCGCCTACAGGGTCCATCGTCAATTCAGCCTAAGCAGTTCGTTCGAAGGCGGTTACCTGCCACACGAGGCCGCGACCGTTGAGCCGAGGCCGTAACCCACCCCTCTCGGCCTCGGCAAGGATGCTTTCTGGCCGATGTAAGAAGACCTGGAACTGGACACGGAATACCCGAAAGCCGAGGTTGATCACGCCCAGGCCGAAGCGCGTCCACCAACGATTGTTCGGGTAGCTCAGGACGAGCGTCCTGCGCGTGTGCTCGGCCGCAGCTGACGCCAGCCTCGGCATGTCCGGATAGCAGCAGATAACCCGGTTGAGAATCACCAAGTCGGCCGCCGCCACCTCGGCGCCGGCCTCCACAAAGTCACCCACTCGGCGCTCTACGCGGTCCACCAAGTCCGCCTCTTGCAGGAGCTCGCGGGCCGCTTCCTCATAGGTGGGCGTTAGCTCGACATTCGTAGCTCGAGTGACGTCCGCGTTCAAGAGCTCGATCTCTATGGCGCCGATGCCGCCCCCCACCTCGAGCATCGTCCCGCCCCCGACGCCACCCTCTTTGAGCAAGTCGACGATTCGCCTGGATAGCTTGTCGAGGCCCTTGCGCCGGTAGCGTTTCGCCTCCGACCGGGCGCTTCTCTCGCTGAAGATCGTTCGGTAGCCCTTGGGCGTGCAGCAGTCGCTCACATTCAGGCCACGACCGACTCGATATGGTTCCCCGCCACCGCCCATTCCGGCAGCCCGTCGGAAAGATGCCGAGCCGAATACCCGTGCTCGCGCAAGAGGCGGACGGCCTCAGGCGCAAAGGCGCAGAACGGTCCCCGGCAATAGGCCACAACTTCACGACCGCGTGGTAGCTCGTGCAACCGTTGCTTCAACACGTCCAGCGGAATCGATACCGCGCCGGCAATGTGCGCCGCCTGGTACTCCTCGGCGGGCCTGACATCGACGACAACCAGCGGCTCCCCTGCCTGGAGCCGGTCCAACAGCTGTTCGTTGCTGATCGGTTCCAGGCTCTCTCGCGAACCGAGGTACGCCTCGACCAAGCCCCGCACTCCCGGCAGCCTCTCTGCCGCGATAGAGCGCAGCGCCACCCAGAACTGGTAGACGACGGGCGAGGCCAGCCGGTACCTGACCCGAGTGCCGTCCCGGGTCGCGGCGAGCAGTCCAGCTTCCTTCAGGATCTGGAGGTGCCGGCTTGTGTTGGCGACGGACATGCCGACCTGCCGGGCGAGCTCCTCGACGCTGCGCTCCCCGTTGGCCAGCACGTCGATGATCTCCGCGCGACGGCCACTGGCCAGGGCCTGAGCGACCCGACCGAACTGATCGAATAGCTCGGTTTTGATTGCGTGGTCCGGCACGATCGCGATTATCCTCTCGCCCGCGGACTGTCGTCAAGCCTTCAATTGATTCCTTGACATTGCCCGAGTGCAGCCGGAGAATTGCCGCCAATGGCAGCGGAGGGGACGGGAGCCGCGCGTTCGAGCGTTTCGGTCAAAGAACTCCAGAAACTCCTCTCCGGGGAGCGGCCGGTCACGGTGGTCGATATCCGGGAGTTGGCCGACCGTGAGTGGTCGATACCCGGCAGCGTGAGCGTCGACGCCTACGCTGCCGTCAAGTCCGGGAGCCTGGGTCCGCTGGCTGATCTCGACTTCGGCGCGGGTCCAGTGGTGACGGTCTGCGGAGTGGGCAAGACCGCCACGCTCGCCTGCGGGTTGCTGAGGGCCAACGGTGTCGATGCGGTAACCCTCGAGGGAGGTATGCGGGCGTGGTCGCTCGCTTGGAACACCGCACAAGCGGCGCTCGCCGGCTGCGAGGTGATTCAGGTCTGCCGGACTGGAAAGGGCTGCCTCTCCTACATTGTCGAATCCGATGGCGAGGCCGTCGTCATTGACGCATCGGTCGATCCCGACGTCTACCTCGGGTTGCTGGCCGAACACGGCTGGCGGCTGGTTGCGGTCGTGGACACCCACATCCACGCAGACCATCTATCCCGGTCGAGACTGTTGGCTCAGCAAGAGGGAGTCGAGCTGCGCTTGCCAGCTCAGCATCGCACCCGGTATGCCTTCCGACCAGTTGTCAGCGGCGACCGAATTGGCTTCGGTTCCTCGGCACTGGTCGCCCTGCCTACGTCCGGTCACACCGCAGAAAGCACTACCTACCTGATCGATGACGCCGCCGCGTTCACAGGGGACACGCTCTTCCTCGGTGGCGTTGGCCGGCCAGACTTAGAAGGCGGCTCTCCCGAGGAGTTGGCTTCGCGCGCGCGCCAACTTCATAAGTCGATCGGGCGGCTCATGGCGCTACCCGAGACGACGGCGCTGCTACCTGGCCACGTCTCCGAACCCATCGCCTTCGACGGCCGGCTCTTGAGTGCGACTTTGGGCACCATCCGGGACGCAGTCGCTCTCACGTGGCTCAGTCCGGACGAGTTCATCGAGGGCGTCCTTGCACGCATTCCAACGAGCCCTCCCAACCACTCACGCATCGTCGAGCTCAACGAACGCGGCGAGATCCCCGAGGATCCAACGGAGCTGGAGGCAGGAGCCAACCGCTGCGCTGTCGCCTGAGGACCGCGCCATGAGGGCAGCCCAGGCGATCCAGTTGGGTTTACGCGCGAACTGGCGACAGTTCGCCCTCCTGGTGGCGATCAACGCCTTCGTCGGGGGCGTCGTCGGAGTCGAGAGGTCCACCCTGGCGCTGCTTGCAGGACACGATTTTCACCTCGCCAGCCGAGCTGCGATCCTCTCCTTTCTGATCAGCTTCGGACTGGTCAAAGCCACCAGCAACTTCATCGCGGGGCGCCTCGCCGACCGCATCGGCCGCCGAAGAGTCCTGCTACTTGGATGGGCTGCCGCCCTGCCCGTACCGGTGCTCATCATCTTCGCTCCCTCTTGGGGCTGGATCGTGTTTGCGAACGTGTTGCTGGGCATCAATCAGGGCCTCGCCTGGTCGACCACGGTCAACATGAAGATCGACCTCGTCGGCCCCCGCCGGCGTGGGTTCGCACTGGGTCTTAACGAGGCCTCGGGCTACATGGCCGTTTCGGCAGCGGCGGCCATCGCCGCCTTCCTCGCGGCATCCTACGGGATCCGGCCGATTCCCTATTTGCTCGCAGAAGGACTCGCCGCCTGTGGGCTGCTGCTGTCTCTGCTGGCGCGGGAGACCTCGGGTCATGTCCGGCTCGAATCCGCGGGCGAGCCGCAGACGCGATCGGTGACCAAGCTGTTGTTCGACGTCAGCTTCCGTGACCGATCGATGTCGAGCGCCTGCCAGGCGGGGATGGTGAACAACCTCAACGATGGCATGGCCTGGGCGCTCCTCCCACTCTTCTTCGCCGCCCACGGGCTCGGATTGCGAGAGATCGGCATCTTGGCCGGGATTTATCCGGCGGTTTGGGGGGCCGGTCAGCTCGGCACCGGCTGGATCAGCGACCATCTCGGTCGCAAGCCGCTGATCGTGGCCGGGATGCTGCTCCAGTCAGTCGCCATCGCTGGACTGGTGATTCGTCCCGGCCTTGGATGGTGGGTCGCGGAGAGCGCGGTATTGGGCGCGGGCACCGCTCTCGTCTACCCCACTCTATTGGCAGTGATTGGCGATGCTGCTCGGACGCCCGACCGGGCGACCTCAGTCGGCATCTACCGGCTCTGGCGCGATGCGGGCTACGCGGTGGGGGCGATCGTGGCCGGCTTCATCGCTGACGCAGCCGGATTCCCGGCGGCAATCGTTACCGTCGCCGGGTTGACCGGACTGTCGGGTCTGCTCGTCGCCTTCCGGATGCGGGAGACCGGTGAGGCAGCTCGTGTCGAC
Source organism: Candidatus Dormibacterales bacterium (assembly GCA_038253595.1). GTDB lineage: Bacteria > Chloroflexota > Dormibacteria > Dormibacterales > Dormibacteraceae > JBBSHA01. Next base: position 274 of record JBBSHA010000105.1, on the reverse strand, counting down.
GGGGGTGTGTAGCGTTGTCGTGGACACCACTCAGAACATCGATCAACAGGAGCAATAGAAGCCGGCGAAGAACATCGAGGCCGGCCCGGTGTCGTCACGGACTTTTGTGCCTCCATGAGCAGTTCCTCGGTGACCCATGTAAAGGAGCGCTGCCAGCCCGAAGGCCAAGTCACCGCCAAGCACCGCGCCGCTGATCAACTCGGTCTGGTGCGGTGATGGTTCCAAGCGGTTCTTGATGGGTCTGCAGGCCAAGACAGCTCGGGTGGTCCGGGGC
>JBBSHA010000104.1:0-7649 GCA_038253595.1 Candidatus Dormibacterales bacterium | reverse complement strand
TCGACCCCGAACTGGGTCTGATCGACCTCCGGCGCGCGGTCGGCAGTGACAATCCGCACCCGACCTCGCTGGTGCCCGGCGGCCCGATACCGACCATCCAGCAGAGGGCCGCCATCCGTCGCCTGGCCGAGCGCATCCTCCAGGGCGGTCTCAGCGGGCGGGACGTCGAGGCCGCCGGGGATCTCCTCAGGCGCCGGCCCCCGAACTGCGTGGGGGGCCGGCTCGAGGTCGGGGCGATGCTGAACACCACGCTGGCCATCCAGGGCCCGCCCGGCACGGGCAAGACCCATACCGGCGCCCAGATGATCGTCGATCTGGTGGAGCAGGGCCTCCAGGTCGGGGTGACCGCCAACAGCCACAAGGTCATCAGCAACCTGCTGCTGGCGGTCCAGGGCGCAGCCGGGGCCCGCGGCCACCGGCTCCGGCTTCTTCACAGGTGCAACGAGGAAGATCACTGTGGCGACGCCGGGATCGCGCGCACGTCATCCAATTCCGATGTCGCCGACGCTCTGCGGGAGGGCAGGGTCGATGTGGTCGGGGGCACCGCCTGGCTGTGGTCGCGCGAAGAGGTCGAGGGCTCCCTCAGTCATCTCTTCATCGACGAGGCTGGGCAGATGAGCCTGGCCAACGTTCTCGCTGTCTCCGGCGCCGCGGCCAACCTGGTCCTGCTCGGCGACCCGCAGCAACTGGCCCAGCCGTCCAAGGGCGCCCACCCCGACGGCGCCGATGTCAGCGCCCTGACCCACGTGCTCGGCGGGGCGGCCACGCTGGCGCCCGACCAGGGATTGTTCCTGGACACCACCTGGCGCATGCACCCCGACGTCTGCCGCTTCATCTCCGACTCCTCCTACGACGGCCGGCTCAGCTCGCAGCCCGGCTGCGAGCTGCAGGCCATCGACGCTCCCGGCGGCGCCAGCGGCACCGGCATCCGCTACCTGCCCGCTTTCCATCGCGGCAACCGCACCGCCTCACCCGAGGAGGCGGCCCTGGTCGCGCGCCTCTTCTCCGACCTCGAGTCCGGGACGTTCACGGACCGGGCCGGGGGCCGCCGCTTCATCCGCCGTGACGACATCCTGGTGGTCGCGCCCTTCAACGCCCACGTCGCCCAGCTTCGGGCCGCTCTCCCGGAGGGCGCCCGGGTAGGCACCGTGGACAAGTTCCAGGGTCAGCAGGCACCCATTGTGATCTACAGCCTGGCCACCTCCACCCCGGACGATCTGCCCCGCCACATGGAGTTCCTCTACAGCCTGAACCGGCTCAACGTGGCCGTGAGCCGGGCTCAGGCGCTGGCGATCGTGGTCTGCAGCCCCGTACTGCTCCGCATCCGAGCCGGCAGTCCCGAGCAGATGCGGCTCGCCAACGCCCTCTGCATGCTCGTGGAACAGAGCCGGCCGGTCGATCTCAGCGAGCTCAGAACAGCACGTGCTCCGGGAGCGCCGAGATGATCCGGTCCGCCACCTCGGCCACCGCGGGGGCGACGGTCAACAGCGATGGTGGCTCTGCGAACCGGCCCGCGACCAGGCGCGTAACCGTGGCGCGACAGGACCAGGTGGACGACCGCGTCGACGTCAGGGTGGGTGGCCGGCTCCGGACGTCGCTGCGTGCGTCAGGGGGCCCGGCGGCGCGTCATCACGCATCGACCGATGCGCTCCTCCTTCCGCCACCCCCTCCATCCTACCGGGGCCTCGACGCGCGGACCGGCCCCCTCGGGGGCCTTCCACCTTCTACCCCGGCGAACTTCTGGGGCAGGACACTGGCGCCGGTGGCCGGCGCCGGGGCTGTGTCCCGCCGCCGGCTGGGCAGATCCGGCCGCCGACCGGGCCCCCGCAGCCCGGAGGTCGGAAGCGCCCATCCGCCGCCGGGGCGGCCGCCCCCGCAGAACTTGCACGTTAGGGGAAGATGGCTCCGTGGACGAGCAGGGTCCGGAGGACGGTGACGCGTGGGGTGACAACCCCCTGGCCCGGCTCCCCAACCGGCGGCTGGTGGCGAGTGCCCTGACCGAGGCCCTTGCCGATCGGCTGGAGTTGCAGCCGGAGAGCCTGGGTGACGGTGACCCCGAGGTGATCGCCGCGGCCCTGAACCGGCTGCTCGAGCAGTCGCCCCCACAAGCGGAGGACGCGGGGCTGCCGGATTCGGGCGCCGATCCGCAGGGCGCCGGCCGGCGTGACCTGCTGACCCGCGCGCTTCGCGACCACCTGGCCGTGCATCTGGCGACCGATCCGGCCCGGATGGCGGGCCTGACCGGCCTCGCCGCTGCCGCGATTCTGACCCGCCTGGGGACCCCGCCGGCGGCGGCGGCCGAGAACCTCGCGGCCGCGCCGCTCCACGACCGCCGCGACGTGGTCACGCGGACGGTGCGCGACGGTCTCGCCGGCCAGCTGGCGGTCCATCCCCAGCACCTGCGCGGGATGCCGGCCGGCCTGGCGGCCCTGGCCCTGATCCAGATGCTCCAGCTTCGCAACCGGGTGGCCGAGCTCACCCGTGGCGAGCCGGCGCCGGCCCCTCGCAGCGACCGCCGGGAGGTCCTGGGCCGCACGGTCAGGGACCTCCTGGCCGTCGAGATGGGCCTGCATCCGAGGCTGCTCTGCGGGCTGAGCCCGGTCGCTGGGGCGACCCTGCTGGGCCGCCTCGGGGCCGCCCGGCGCGAGCTGGAGGAGGCCAAGTTGAGGCTGGTGCTGGATGACCTCACCGGCGCCTATAGCCGGACCGGGGGCGGCCCGGTGCTGGAGCGCGAGATCCGCCGGTCCCGGCGCCTGGGTGAGGGCGTGCTGGCCATCGCATTCATCGACATGGACTCCCTGAAGTCCGTCAACGACGAGGGCGGGCACCAGGACGGAGACCGGCTCCTGGCCGCCCTCGGGCACGAGATCCGCAGCCGGCTTCGGACGTACGACACTCTGATCCGCTGGGGCGGGGACGAGTTCGTCCTCGTGTTTCCGCAGACCGGCGAGGCGGACGCCCGGCGCGTGATCGCCGATATCCAGCAGGCGTTCGGGCGGACGGGGGGCGGCCACACCTTCAGCGCCGGGTTCGCGACGCTGACCGACACAGATTCGGCGGCTGAGCTGGTCGCTCGCGCGGATCAGGAGCTGTACCGGGTCAAGCGCGGCGCGCGTTCGGCAGCCGCGGCCGCCGAACCCGAAGCGGACGGCTCTGGCGGGGTTGAGCCGGGCGCCGCCCCGCCATCCGAATCCTCACTCCAGCGGACGGGCATCTGGAGCCGCCTGCGGGGCCGCGGCGAACCCCAACCCTAGCCCGGGCAGTCCGGCGGTCCGATCTCCAGCGCCGGGGCGGCCGCCCGATCCGGCTGGTCGGTGAGCGCGACCAGGGCGATCGGGCCGCCCGTGCTCGGCGTGCGGATCAGCCCGGTCAGGATCGCGCGGTTCCAGCCCGCCGGCGCCAGGAAACGGCCACCAGGGACCAGCTGTTCGGCGCCGCTGCAGCGCGCGAAGGTCATGACCGACCAATCCACCTCCACCGGTCGCCGGCCGGGCGCGAAGCTGATCTCCACGGTCACCGGGCAGGCGGCGCCGGGGCTGCAGCCCGGACTGCTGAAGCTGACCTGGCGGACGCCGCCCGCGGCGGGGGGCCCGTAAGCCGGCACCACGGCCGGGGTCGGGCGGGACCCGCTCTTCGGCAGCGGCGCTGGAACCGTCCGGTCCGCACCGGGTGCCACCGCGGGTGGCGACCCCGAGACGCGCCCGCCCGGGGCCAGGCTGCCGACGACGATCACTCCCACACCCGCCAGCAGGCAGAAAGCGATCGCTCCGAGCAGGGCCACGCGGTAGCCCGCTCCGCTACCGGGCCGCGGGCCGGCGAGCGAGGACCGGGTCGTATCCGTCCCGGTCCCGGCGGGGGCGGGGACGCGCTGGGGCCGGCTCTGCAGCTCGATCGCCGTGGCCGCCAGCTCGCGCAGACTGGAGTCCAGCTGTTCCGGCGTGGTGAGCCGGGCCAGCCTCTGCCGGAAGCCGAGGCTGGCCCCGGCTGCCGTCCGTCCCAACGCGCCGTTGGCCAGGGCCTCGGCCGTGATCAGCACCATGGCGCTGTCCCCCGGGAGCAGGGCGAGCGCGTCGGCATCCCGGCCGAGCGAGGGGCCCAGCGCCTCGCACAGGATCCGGCCCACCGCTCTGACGTCGGTACCCTCCTGGCCCGGGTCCCGGTGCGGTTGCCGGGGCGGGACGACGACCAGCCGGCCCCCGGGGCGGATCTCCACCGCCTGCGCGGTCAGCGAGCCGTGGCCATCGCCCGCCTCCTCCAGGCCGGCGACGCGCTCGAGCAGAACCGCGCCGATGGCGGCCACCTGGCTCACCGTCGGCGGCGCGGCCTGCAGCAGCCGCTGCAGAGACAGGCCGCCGGCGTCCGCGAACGGCGCCCCCCGGCTGGTCCCGATGCCGGGCCCAGCGCCCGGCGCGGGCAGGGTCGCCCTATGGCCCGGCTGTAGATCCAGTGATTCGACCGGCGATTCCATGGCGAATGGCCACCATACGCTCCCCGTCCCAATCGAGCCGGCCGGGCTCGTGGGCGCCGGCGCGCGAAGGCGTGACCAGAGCCGGTCCGGGCACCAGGCTGGCGCCGGCTCACATCCCCTTGGGCCACTCGCCCCGGGGCGGTCTGACCGGGCTGGATCATCGCCGCGCGGACCTTCCGGAACGCGACAGGAAGCTGTCGCGAAGACCAGACAACATGCCTGCATGAGAACACCGACCAGGCGCTGCCCCCGCTGCGCTCGAAGCCACGCCCAGGGGGTCGCACGGCCGGCTCCGATCGCCCGTGGGGCCGAGCTGGACGGCCGCCCCCTGACGGCCACTGCCGAGGTCGTGGCGACGTGGCAGTGGCAGTGCCCGGAGTGCCGGCTGATGGTGCCCAGCCTCGACTCCACCCGTATCAGCCTGGAGCAGGGGGAGGGACAGGCCGCCATCCAGCAGCTCCGGATCGCGGCCTGGGTCGCCGACGAGGGGGAACCCGAGATGGCCGCGGAATGCCGCCGGGGGGCGGCCTGGCTGCTGCGCCGTGAAGGCACGGCACCGGCCATCCAGGCCGACCTCCACCGTCGCAACCGCGACTGGGCGGCCGCCGCGTCAGCGGCCCGTATCGCCCTGACGGATCGCGTCCCCTGGGTGGTCGCGCTCGCGCGCGAGCAGCTGGCGCTCATCGGCTGTGAGGACGACGCCCGCCACAGCATGGTCGAGGTGTTCACCCGCGAGCAGGCGACCGGCTGACGATGGCGCCCTCCAACCCGGCGACCATGACGCTCGAGATCCTGCCCGCCCGGGAGGCCATCGCCCGCCAGGGCGGAGTGGTCCACCTCGCCCTCAGGGTCACGCCGGCGGCGGTGCCCGGCCGCCGGCCGGTGGCCCTGGCGATCGTGGTCGACGCCTCCGGCTCCATGGCCGAGGCGGGCGGGCGCGGTGCCGAGGGCTCGGCGCCGACCACCAAGCTGCGCTACGTGAAGGAGGCGGCCCACTTTCTGATCGACCTGCTGGGCGACGGGGACCAACTCTGCCTGGCCGCCTTCGACGAGGCCGCGTACACGCTGCTGCCCCCGGTGCGCGTGGGCTCGATCGCCCGCCAGGATCTCCACGCCGCGATCGAGAAGCTGGGCCCGGGTGGCAACACCAACCTCGCCGCCGGCCTGGCCCTCGGCGCTTCCCACCTCCAGGCGATCGCCGCGAGCGGGCGGGGGGCTCGTCTGGTCCTGCTCTCGGACGGCGAGGCCAATGCCGGTGAGACCCGGCCCGAGGCGCTTGCCGGCCTCGCCGCCGAGGCCGCTCGGCACGGGGTCACGGTCTCCACGCTGGGCGTGGGCTACGACTATCAGGCCGGGCTGCTGCGGGCGGTGGCGGACGCCGGGGGCGGCGACTTTCACCACGTCGAGAGCCCGCGGTCGGTGGAGCAGGCCCTCATCGAGGAGCTGTTCAGCGCCGTCGAGGTCACCGCCAGGGCGGTCTCCGTCGACCTCACCGTCGCCCCCCCGGCGACCATCTTCGGGGTCAACCTCAACGGCTATCCGGAGGTCGCGTCGGCGGCCACGGTCAGGGTCCGGATCGGCGATCTCGCCCGGGCTCGGGATGTGGTCTTCGAGATCGCGACCCCGGTGGACGTGGGGGGTGACGTGCTGGTCGCGACGGCGGTCGCGAGCGGGTCCACGGCCGCCGGTGAGGTCACGGCCGCAGCCGAGCTGAGGCTGCGCGTGGTCGCCGCCGAGGAGGCAGCCGCCGCCGGTGAGGACGTCGAGGTGATCGCCCTGGTCGCCCGCCTCCTGCAGGCCCGCGCGGAGACGCTGGTGGCGGCGATGCACGAGGCCGGCGACGTCCCCGGCGCCCGGGCCGCGATCGGCGACGGGCGCCTGGCTTTCTCCCGGATGACGCGCAGCTACAGCGCCCGCTCGCTCCGCTCCACCCCCGACGCCGAGCGCCTGTTCGACGACCTGGACCGGCGCCTCGCCAGCGGTAGCTTCGACCGGGCCGCCGGCAAGGCGCTCTTCATGAGAGGCCAGGCGACGCAGCGCTCACGGGGCCGCCCCGGGGTTGTGCCCTTCGACCGCTCGTACTGGGTCAGGTCCCCTGTGCTGCTGGCGGGCTGCTACCCCGGTGACGAGGACCCGGCGCTCGCGGCTCGCAAGCTGCGCGGGCTCGCGGGCGCGGGCATTCGAACGATCGTCTGCCTGCTGGGCCCTGGCGAGGCCGGCCACGGCGGCCGGTCACTCCGGCCCTACGCCGAGGAGGCGGTCCGGCTCGGGCTCGACGTTGCCGTCCACGGCCTGCCCGAGCGGGGGGCGGTCGCTGCCGGCGCCGTGGAAGTGGTCCTCGACGCCGTCGACGGCTTCATCGCCGCCGGCCGGCCGGGGTACGTGCACTGCCTGGAGGGTCGCGGCCGGACCGGCATGGTGATCGGGTGCTGGCTGGTGCGGCACGGCGCGGCCGGATCCGAGTCCGCCTTGCGCCGCCTGGCGTCGCTCCGCCAGGACCTACCCGACGCCCGTCTGGCCTCCCCCCAGACGCCCCAGCAGGCGCGCCTGGTCCGCTCCTGGCGTCCCGGCCTCTAGCAGGCTGATGAAAAAGGAGTTCGGCGGATCTGCGGCGCCCATGCGGCCCCAGCCTGGCCCTGCCCTGTTGGCGCCGTGCGCGGGCGCCTGGAGGCGGCGCCCGGGCGGCCGCGGGGCAGCGCACCTTAGGAGGGCCTCAACCACACCCTGACGCCCCTAGACTCGGCGCTGATGGCCGATATTGCCCGCTTGCTGCCGCCGCCCTCGGGGCAGTCACCACACCGGCCTTCGCCTGTCGCTCCCGGCCCCGCCCGCCAGGCCGGCCAAGACCCGGCAATTGCATGGGCGTGGGGCGGTTCCGACTCGGCTACGGTGCATCTGGCACACGCCACCGAGATGCCGATCAATTCAATGCCCATGCCCCATCAAGCCGGTCGAGCCACAACGCGAGGTGGCCGGGGACCGCTGGAGGCCGGCTCGTCCGGCCCGGCAGTCGCCGACGACGGCAGCCGGCAGGCCGACCTGATGTGCGAGGCGTCCGCGGCGGCCTGGGTCCTCGGCTACGCCACCGCGGTCAACCTCGGCGACGCCGGGGCCTGGGAGATCGAGGCCCGCGCCTGGGAGTCGTACAACGCCACCTGCGTAGCCCGGGACACCCGGCCCC
>JBBSHA010000103.1:0-7777 GCA_038253595.1 Candidatus Dormibacterales bacterium | reverse complement strand
GCTTTGGGCCGGAGCCCGCCGACAATCTCCTGTCGTGGAGCGGGCCATCCTTCGGGTTCTTGCCGCGGAGGTGCAGCGCCGTCACTGCCCGGGCTGCAAGGGCTCCCTGGCCCGGGCCGACGTTTCCGCCCACTTCTCGGGCCGGGACCAGGCCCGGCTTCAATTCCGGTGCCACGCCTGCGGGTTCGAAGGCGGTGGTGAGATCGAGCTGACCCAGTCGATCTACCACGAGGCCGCCCGCACGGCGCGCGCGGAGGATCGGTTGCTGGCGGCCCTCGAGCCGATCAGCGCCGACGAGATCCTGGCCGTCCACGAACGGCTGGGGGCCTGGAATGGTGCTGTCACCCAGCTCCTGGGTCGCGCCGAGCCCACCTCGCAGCCGGGTTGATCGGGAGGCCCAGCGGCGGGCCCAATTCCGGGCGGTGGCGGTGTCCGGCTGGTTATATTCCCCGTCTGTGAGCCGCCCCCCCGTAACCGCCGACGACCTCTACCGCTTCCGCTGGGTCGACCACCCCCGGCTGAGCCCGGATGGCAGCCGCCTCGCCTACCAGCTCAGCTGGGCGGACGAGGAGGCACGGGAGAACCGGGCCGAGGTGCTCGTGCGCGGGCTGGACCCCGGCTCCGCGCCGGTCCGCGTCGGCGCAGGGACCCGCCGAGACCACTCACCGGAATGGTCGCCGGACGGCACCCTGCTGCTCTTCCTGAGCCGCCGGGGAGCCCGCGACCAGCTCCTGGTGGTCGGCGCCGACGGCTCCGCCGAGCGCCTGCTGAGCGCGATTCCCGACGGTGTCGGGAATGCCGCCTGGTCGCCCGACGGCAGCCTCATCGCCTTCACCGCGATGATTCTCGGCGACCCCGGCGCGGTGGTCGACGACCCGCGCCCTCCCGAGAGCCCGGACCACGCCCGGCGGCCGCCCGTGGCCCGGGTCGCCCGCCGGCTCGACCACAAGCACGACGGTGCCGGTTACGGCGACGGCCGCCACTCCCACCTCTTCGTCATACCCGCCGCCGGCGGCGAGGCGCTCCAGCTGACGGACGGCGCCTGGAGCGTCGAAGCGTTCGACTGGGCCCCCGACGGGCTCTCGCTGGTGGTGGCCGGCGACGCCGAGGCGGACCCCGACCTGCGCCGCGAGAACCACCTCTACACGGTGCCGGTGGCAGGCGGCCGGCTCCGCCACCTGGTGGGCGGGCTGGAGATCTCGGAGCCGCGCTGGTCGCCCACCGGGGAGCAGGTGGCCTTCATCGCCCCGCGCGGCGAGGGTGGCGGCCGCCACGAGCGGCTCTGGCTGGTGGCCGCGGGCGGCGGCGAACCGCGCTGCCTGACGGCCGGGTTCGACCAGTCCGTCGGCGGCTCGGTGATCAGCGACATGCGGAGCGGGCACGGCACGCGCCTCTGCTGGCGCGAGGACGGGGGCCGGGTGCTCTTTCAGGCCAGCTCACGGGGCACGGCCGCCGTCCACTCGGCTGACCTCGACGGCGAGGTCCGGATCGAGCTGGCGGCCGAGCACCGCGGCGTCTTCGATTTCGACCTCCGGGGTGCGGTGCTCGCCGCCGCGGTCACCGACCTCGGCACGCCGGTCGAGCTGATTGTGGTGAGGGAGGGGGTGGAGACGCGGGTGACCGACTCCAACCCCTGGCTGGCCGAGCGCGAGGTGGCCACGCCCGAGCGCCACGAGTTCACAGCGCCGGATGGCCTGCGCCTCGAGGGCTGGCTGATGAAGCCGCCCGGGTTCGACCCCGGCCGCCGCCACCCGCTGGTGATGGAGATCCATGGCGGCCCCCACGCCCAGTACGGCTGGGCCTTCTTTCACGAGTTCCAGGTTCTGGCCGGCCTCGGCTTCCTGGTCTTCTACCTCAACCCCCGGGGCTCGGACGGCTACGGCGAGGACTTCAAGCGCGAGGTCGCCCGCGACTGGGGCGGCAGGGACTACGTGGATCTGATGACCGCCCTCGACCAGCTGATCGAGCGCACCGGCTGTGTCGACGAGGCGCGGATGGGGGTCGGGGGCGGCTCCTATGGCGGCTTCATGACCAACTGGGTGATCGGCCACACCGACCGCTTTGCGGCGGCGGTTTCGATGCGATCGATCTCCAACCTGGTCAGCGAGTTCGCCCAGCACGACGTCGTCCTCTGGGGGATTCTGGAGATGGGGCCGCCGCCCTGGCCGGACCCCGAGGAGCTCTGGCAGAGGTCGCCGATCCGCTATGTGCGCGACATCCACACCCCCCTCCTCCTGACCACGGGGAGATGGACCTGCGCTGCGCGATCTCCCAAGCCGAGGAGCTGTTCGGGGCGCTCCGGCTGCTGGGCCGGGAGGTCGAGATGGTGCGCTTCCCGGGTGAGTCGCACGATCTGTCCCGGGGCGGCCGGCCCGACCGCCGGGTCGAGCGGCTGCAGCGGGTCGCCGGCTGGTTCGGCGATCACCTGCTGGCGGCCCGTCCCGAGCCGGCGGCCCTGGAGACGGCCTCCGGCGAGTAGTCGGGCCGTAGTCGGGCCGTAGCCGGCCTCCGGCGAGTAGCCGGCGGTGGGCCGTCAGCCCGCGGCCGCGGCGTCCAGCCTCGCCTTCAGCTCCTTCTTGAGGATCTTCCCGGTCGCGCCCATTGGCAGCTGGTCCAGGAAGTCGACGCTGCGCGGGCACTTGTAGGCCGCCAGCCGCTCCCGGCAGAGGGCGATGAGCTGGTCGGCCGTGGCCTCCTCGCCCGGCCGCAGCTGGACCACCGCCTTGACCTCCTCGCCCAGGCGCTCGTCGGGCACCCCGATCACCGCCGCCGCGGCCACGGCCGGGTGTCCATAGAGCACCTCCTCGACCTCCCGCGGGTACACATTGAAGCCGCCCCGGATGATCAGCTCCTTCAAGCGGTCGACGATGAAGAAGAACCCGTCCCCGTCCACGTAGCCCAGGTCGCCGCTGTGGAACCAGCCGCCGCGCATCGCCTCGGCCGTCGCCTCGGGCTGCCGCCAGTAGCCCTTCATCACGTTGTGGCCGCGGATCACGATCTCGCCCACGTGCTCCGCCCCGGCCGGCAGCGCCTGGTCGTGCTCGTCGAAGATGGCCATCTCGCAGCCCCAGACCGGCTTCCCCACGCTCAGGAACCGCCGCTCCTCGCGGCTCCGGTTGAAGCTGGCGCTGGGCGAGGTCTCCGACAGCCCGTAACCCTCCAGGATCGTGACCTCGAAGCGGTACTCGAAGGCCTTCAGCACCTCGCCCGGCATGGCCGCTCCCCCCGAGATCAGCATGCGCAGGCTGGAGGTGTCGTAGCCGGCCGCCCCCGCATGGTTGAGCAGTCCGAAGTACATGGTCGGCACGCCCGCGAACAGCGTCACCCGGTCGCGCTGGATGACCTCCAGCACCTTGGCCGGGTCGAAGCGGGGCACCAGCGTGAAGGGGATTCCGGCGTAGACCGAGAAGTTCATGACATTGCTCTGGCCGAATGAGTGGAACAGCGGCAGCACGGCCAGGCTGACATCGGTGTCGCGGATCTGGACAAGCCTCTCGGCCCCCACCTGGCAGCACATGAAGAGGTTGAAATGGCTCAGCTCGGCGCCCTTGGGCCGGCCCGTGGTGCCCGACGTGTACAGGATCACCGCCGTGTCCTCGGGTGCGGTGGCCTCCGTCAGGAACTGGTGCGAACCCCGGAGCAGCTCGCTGAAGTCGTGAGCCCCCGCCGGCAGGGCCTGGTTGCCGGGCTTGAGCGCGACGTAGGTGGTCACCCCCTCCAGGCCCTGGACCCCCCTCATCGCCTCGGCCGCGAAGTCGTCCCAGACGACCAGGAAAAGGGCCTCCGAGTCGCCCATGTGGAAGGCCACCTCGGGGGCCCGGAGGAGGACGCTCATGGGCACGACCACGCCGCCCGCCTTCAGGATGCCGTAATAGGCGATCGGGAACTGGGGCACGTTGGGGAGCATCAGGCCGACCCGGTCGCCGGGCATCAGGCCGGCCGCCCGGAGACCGGCGGCGACCTGGTTGGAGGCGGCGTCGAGCTGTCCGTAGCTGAGCTTGAACTGGTCCAGAATGACGGCCGTCCGGGCGGGGTCTCGGGCCGCCGCCTCGCGCAGCATCACGGCGAGGTTCAGACTCATAGGCCGTACTGTAAGGCGGTAGTTTGCCGAACCGGAGGAGCGAAACATGGCCGTACCCGCTTTCTCGCCCGAGTGGGCGACCGCCTACCAGGCGGAGATCAACAGCAGCCCGGTCTACAGGCAGGCGGGGAAGGGCTGGCAGTGGACGGTGGGGCTGGTGGTCGAGGCCGAGCCGGACAAGAACTTCCCGGAGGCGATGGGCTGCGTGATGGACCTCGTCGAGGGCGAGGCCAGGGCCGTCACGGTGGGGCCGGCCGCCGACGCCCAGGCCTGCCAGTTCGTGATCACGGCGCCCTATTCGCGCTGGAAGCAGGTTGCCCAGAAGGAGCTGGACGCCACCCGGGGAATGCTCCAGGGCAAGCTCAAGCTGAAGGGCGACCTGCCCACCATCGTCCGCTACACCAAGGCCTCCCAGGAGCTGACCGAGTGCACGGCGCGGGTCGAGGTGACCTGGCCCGACGAGGCCTGACGAGATCGCCACGGTCGAGTACGCCGAGGGCGAGGACGCCTCCGCCCTGGCCCGGATGCTGGGCGGGTTGATCGAGGCCAACGTGGACTCCCGGCCGCAGAAGCGGGCCGACTTCGAGCAGCTGGAGGCGCGGGTGGGGGTCTGGGTGAGCGACATCGACGAGGGAGTGACCCTGCAGTTCGAGCGCGGCCACCTGGTGGTGCTGGGCGGGCTCCTGGGAGAGCGCGACCTCACGATCCGGGGCGACTCGGACACGGTCATGGAGCTGTCCCGGGTCAGGATCGGGTTCGCGGGCATGCCCAACTACCTCGACGCCACCGGCCGCGACGTGGTCGCCCGGATGCTCACCGGCAGGCTGAAGATCACTGGCGTCCTGGGCAACCTCACCACCCTCAACCGGGTGACCCGGCTGTTCAGCGTCCAGTGACGGTGCTGGGCGTTGTCGGCGGCGGTGCGATGGGCGCCCAGATCGCCCAGCAGGCGGCCCTTCACGGCCTGGACGTGCGCCTCCAGGACGTCAGCCGGGAACAGCTGGACGCCGCCGCCCGCTCCAATCGCGAACTTCTCCAGCGGCGGGTGGTCAAGGGCCGGCTGACGGCCGAGCAGCTGGAGGCGGCGCTGGGACGGGTGCGCATGACCACCGAGCTGGGGGAGGCGGCGGCCGATGCCGACCTGGTGATCGAGGCCATCACAGAGCAGCTGGAGCCCAAGCGCTCGGTGTTCGCCGAGCTGGACCGGCTGGCGCCGGCGGCCGCCATCCTGGCCAGCAACAGCTCGACCATGGGCATCTCACTGCTCGCCGGCGCCACCGGGCGCCCAGAGCGCTGCTGCAACATGCACTTCTTCTACCCGCCCCTGGTCATGGACCTGGTCGAGGTCGTGAAGGGCCCGCTCACCTCCGAGGAGACCGTCCAGCGGGCGCAGGAGATGGCCCGGGAGATGGGCCGGACCCCGGTCCTGCTGCGCAAGGAGATCGGCGGTTTCATCGTGAACCGGATCCTGCACATGGCCTCCCAGGAGGCGTACCGGATGCTGGATGCCGGGGTGGCGAGCTTCCAGGACATCGACACCGCGGTCGAGAAGGGACTCAACTGGCCGATGGGCCCGTTCCGGCTGGGCGACTTCAGCGGGCTCGACGTCACCTACAGCGCCCGCCGCCACATGTACGAGTCGACCGGCGACCCCCGCTACCGCCCTTCCCCCCAGCTCGAGGCCAAGGTGCGTGCGGGCCAGCTCGGGCGCAAGACAGGCCGGGGCTGGTACGACTACCAGGATCCCCCCGCATGATCCGGCGGATCTCCCATCTGGGCCTGGCGGTGAAGGACCTGGACGCCGCCATCCGGCTCTACCGGGACGTGTTCGGACTTCAGCTGGAGCACCGCTGGGTGGCGGAGAGCGACGGCATGGAGGCGGCCTCCTTCCGGGTCGGGGAGATCGAGATCGAGCTGATGCAGCCGCGGGGTGAGGAGTCGCCGGTCGCCCGCTTCATAGCCCGCCGGGGCGAGGGGGTCCACCACGTGGCGTTCCGGGTCGACGATGTCGGCGCCGAGCTGGAGCGGGCGGGGGCGGCCGGCCTGGAGACGATCGACAGCAGCCCCCGGACCGGTGGCGACGGCCGGACCCGGATCGGCTTCCTCCACCCCCGGAGCACCCATGGGGTGCTCACCGAGCTGGAGGAGGATGCCCGAGCCTGACGCCCCCGTCAACGATTCCGGGCTGCCCCTGAAGGGTGTCTACGGCCCGGACGACAGCGGCCGCCCGCCGGCTCCGCCGGGAGAGTTCCCCTTCACCCGGGGCATTCGCCCCGACATGTACCGCGGCCGACCCTGGACCATGCGCCAGTACGCCGGCTTCGGCAGCGCGGCGGAGTCCAACGAACGCTACCGCTTCCTCCTGAGACAGGGCCAGACCGGGCTCTCGGTCGCGTTCGACCTGCCCACCCAGATCGGCTATGACTCGGATCACGCCATGGCCGACGGTGAGGTGGGCAAGGTGGGGGTGGCGATCGACAGCCTGCGCGACATGGAGATCCTGCTCGACAGCCTGCCCGTGGCCGAGATCTCAACCTCGATGACCATCAACGCCACGGCTGCCCTGCTGCTGCTGCTCTACGAACTGGTCGCCGAGCAGCAGGGCTGCCCGCCGGAGCGGATCACGGGCACGGTCCAGAACGACATTCTCAAGGAGTACTCGGCGCGGGGGACGTACATCTTTCCGCCGGGGCCGTCGATGCGGCTCACCACCGACCTCTTCGCATACTGCCGCGACCGGCTGCCCAGCTGGAACACGATCTCGATCAGTGGCTACCACATCCGCGAGGCGGGCTCGACGGCCGCCCAGGAGATCGCCTTCACGCTGGCGGACGCGATCGCCTATGTGGAGGCGGCGCTGGCCGCGGGCCTCCAGGTGGACGAGTTCGCGCCCCGGCTGTCCTTCTTCTTCAACGCCCACCAGGACTTCTTCGAGGAGGTGGCCAAGTTCCGGGCGGCGCGCCGGATGTGGGCGTCGATCATGCGCGACCGCTTCGGTGCCGCCGATCCCCGCTCGTGCACGCTGCGCTTCCACACCCAGACCGCGGGCAGCTCGCTGGCCGCCCAGCAACCGCTCAACAACGTGGTCCGCACCGCGCTGGAGGCGCTGAGCGCGGTCCTCGGGGGCACCCAGTCCCTGCACACCAACGGATTCGACGAGGCTCTCGGGCTGCCCTCCCAGGCCGCGGCCGAACTCGCCCTGCGCACCCAGCAGGTGATCGCCCACGAGACCGGCGTCCCCGCCGTGGCCGACCCCCTGGGCGGGTCCTACTACGTGGAGGCGCTGACCGACCAGGTGGAGGCCGAGGCGAGGCGGCTGCTGGAGGAGGTGGACCAGCGCGGCGGGGCGGCCCAGGTGATCGAGTCGGGCTGGATGCAGAAGCAGATCGCGGAGTCCGCCTATCGCTTCCAGCGCCGGGTGGAGCGGGCCGAGCGGGTTGTGGTCGGCGTCAACCGGTTCCACAACGCGGGCGCCGATGAGGTCGAGATCATGCGCATCGGACCCCAGCACCAGAAGGCCCAGGTGGCGGCGCTGAAGCGCCTGCGCGCGGAACGGGACGGGGGCGCGGTGGCCGCCGCCCTGGACGGCGTGGAGGCCGCGGCCCGCGGTGACGACAACCTGATGTACCCGCTCCGGGAGGCGCTCGCCGGCTACGCCACCATCGGCGAGTGCTGCGACCGCCTGCGGGCCGTTTT
>JBBSHA010000102.1:0-7932 GCA_038253595.1 Candidatus Dormibacterales bacterium | reverse complement strand
TCGGGCTGGGGCTGGCGAGCGCCATCGGCGCCGCCGTGGCGCGCCCCGACCGGCTGACCGTGGCGGCGCTCGGGGACGGGGGCACCCTGATGGGGCTGTCCGAGCTGGAGACGGCCATCCGGCTCCGGCTGCGGATGCTCATCGTCGTCTACAACGACGCCGCCTACGGAGCCGAGGTCCACCACTTCGGGCCGTCGGGCCAGCCCCTCGACCTGGTTCGCTTCCCGGACACCGACTTCGCCGCCCTGGCCCGCGGGGCCGGGGCGGAGGCCGTCACGGTGCGGGCGTCGGCGGACCTGGAAGCGGTGACCGACTGGCTGCGCCGAAGCCCCAGCCGCCCCCTCCTGCTGGACGCCAAGGTGGTGCCGACGGTCGTTGCCGAGTGGCTGGAGGAGGCATTTAGCGGGCATTGACCGGCCGCCGCCGGCCCCATCCCACACACATGGAGGACATGCGGATGTCAATACTGTCCACCCTCGCCCAGGCCCTCGCCAGCGGATCGATTCGCGTCATCGACCTCACCCAGCCGCTGTCCGAGGCCACCCCGGTCCTCCAGCTGCCGCCCCCGTTCGCCAACACGCCGGGCTGGAAGAACCACCTGATCTCGAAGTACGACGAGCGGGGGCCGGCCTGGTATTGGAACTGGTTCGAGGGCGGCGAGCACGTGGGCACCCACCTCGACGCGCCCAACCACTGGATCACCGGGCAGGGCGGCGAGGACGTGGCCTCGGTGCCCGTGGACCGGCTGGTGGCGCCCTGCGTGATGATCGACAGGTCGGCCGAGGCGGCAGCCGACCCCGACTACCTGCTTACGGTCGCCGACATCCGCCGCTTCGAGGCGGAGCACGGCCCGCTGCCCCGGGGCGGCTGGCTGCTGTACCGGACCGGCTGGGACGACCGTGCCCAGGACCAGGCCCGGTTTCTCAACTCCGGTGAGAGCGGGCCCCACACGCCCGGCTTCGATATTGAATGCGCGCGCTGGCTGGCCGAGGAGTCACCGCTGGTGGGGGTGGGGGTGGAGACGGTCGGCACCGACGCCGGCGCCGCCCACTCCTTCGAGCCCGCCTTTCCCTGCCACGCCTTCCTGCTGGGCGCCGGGAAGTACGGGCTCACCCAGCTCGCCAACCTGGCCCGGCTCCCGCCCACCGGCGCGGTGCTGGTCGTGATGCCGCTGAAGCTGGTCGGCGGCTCGGGCAGCCCCTGCCGGGCGGTCGCGCTCGTGGAGGGCTGATCCGAGCGTCCGGACTATCCTTGCCACGTGCTCCAGTCCGATCACCTGAAGGCCTCCGCCATGGCGGCCGAGCTGGCCGCCAACTCCCTGCGCCCCTCCCGGAGCCCGACGCCAGGCATGATCCGGCTCCAGATCGGCGACCCCGACTTCGCCACCCCCGAGCACATCCGGCGGGCCATGTTCGAAGCGGTCGACGCCGGCCTGACCCACTACGCCAGCTGGGAGGGCGACCCCGAGCTGCGCGCCGCCATTGCGGGCGAGGTGTCGCGGCGGGCGGGCCGGCCGATCCCCGAGAGCCAGGTGGTGATCACCCACGGGGCGTCGGCCGCCATCACCGCGATCGCCCTGGCCATGCTCCAGCCCGGACAGCGGGTCCTGATCCCCGAACCCAGCTACTCGCTCTACGCCGACGCGGTGCGGATGGCCGGGGCACTGCCGGTCCTCGTGGCGCCCGCGCCCGGCGACCGGCTCGACCTGGAAGCGCTGGCGGCCGCCGCCCCCGGGGCCAGGATGGTGATCGTCTGCAACCCCTGCAACCCGACCGGGGTGGTGCACACCCGCGCCGAGTTGGAGCGGGTGGCCGAGATCGCCGCCGCCCGGGACCTGCTGGTGGTGTCCGACGAGGCCTACGACGCCATCGTCTTCGACGGCACCGAGTTCGTCTCGGCGCTCCAGCTGCCGCAGCTGGAAGGCCGCCTCGTCTACCTCCAGACCTTCTCCAAGAAGTACGCGATGACCGGCTGGCGGATCGGCTACCTGGTGGCTCCGCAGGCGCTCGCGGCAGGGGCGCTGAGCATCCATCGGATGTTCACCGGCGCGGTCAACACCTTCGTCCAGCGGGGCGCCCTGGCCGCGCTCACCAAGCCCACCGACGCCCCCGAGCTGATGCGCCGCGAGTACCAGCTGCGGCGGGAGCTGGTGATGGAGCTCCTGCACGGGGCGCAGGGGGTGACGCTGGCCCCGCCGGAGGGGACCTTCTACGCCTTCCTGCGCTCGACCGCCGGCCTCCGGGCCGACCACCTGCAGCGCGACGCCTACAACCTCGGGGTGGCCGTGCGTTCGGGCCTCGAGTTCGGACCCAGCGGCGCGGACGCGATCCGGATCTCCTTCGCCACTGACCGCGACAGCCTTACCGAGGGCGTCAGCCGCCTGCGCGAGATCTTCGCCCCCGCCTGAACCGGCACCGCCGCGGGCGCGGTTTGAAGCGCGCCGGAGCCGGCGCTCGCCGGCTTGGCGCGGGGTTGCAGTGCGTGCTTATCATCAGGTGTGGGCCGGCACGTGGTGTCGACCGCCATTCGCAGCGCCAAACGCAAGGGGGTCATGATGCAGGAGCCACGAGACACGACCACGCTGGTCGCCGCCTTCCACGAGCGCGCCGCGGCCGAGAGTGCAGTCCGCGACCTGGAGGCGGCCGGCTTCGGTGCGGAGCACGTCGGCTTCCTGGCCCGGGGCGAGGCGGGCGACCGGGAGGGGGGCGACCGGGAGAGGGGCGACCTCGAGGCGGGCGACCGGGAGGGGGGCGACCGGGAGGGGGGCGACCGGGAGAGGGGCGACCGGGAGAGGGGCGACCGGGAGGCGGGCAAGCGGGAGGCGGGTGAGCGGGAGGCGGGCGAGCGGGAGGCGGGCGAGCGGGAGGCGGGCGAGCGGGAGGCCGGCGCTCCCGTGGAGCGCGACCATGCCGCGGGTCTGCTGGCGGGGACATCTCGGGGTTCGCTGACGGGCGGCGCCCTGGGCGGCATCCTGGGTGCCATCGCGGCCCTGTTCATCCCCGGCATCGGTCCCATCATCGCGGGCGGCCTGCTGGCTGGCATTGTGGGCGGCGCCGTGGCCGGCGGTGCCCTGGGCGGGGTCGCCGGGGTCCTGCGCGGGATCGACGTACCGGCCGATGACGCCAGCTACTACGAGGCGGAGGTCGGCCGCGGCCGGAGCCTGGTCACCGTCCGCCCCGGCGAGCGCCGGGCCGAGGCGATCGCGATCCTGGGCCGCCACGGCGGCTACGACGCGAGCACTCGCGAGCGCTCGGACGCCGCCCCCGCCGCGGCCGACGCGACCGGCGACCGGGCATCGCCTGCCGCGGGGGCCGGCGACGGCGCCCCCGCCGCCCCCGAACCGGCCACCGCCAGCCCCGCTCCCGAACGGGACGCCGGCGCCGGTGCGCCCGCCTGGGACCCCGATCGCCACCGCGCCGATACCGAGCGCATGCAGGCCGAGAACGAACGCCTGCGCCTCGAGAACGAACGCCTCAAGCTCGACCGCGAGCGCCCGGACTGAGCGCCGGACCGACCCCCTTGGCCGAACCCGCCCGGGTGGCGCTCGTGACCGGGGCGGGCAGCGGGATCGGACGGGCCGCCGCCGTCGCCCTGGCCGGCGCCGGCTACGCGGTCGTGCTGGCGGGCCGCCGCCGCCCCGCCCTCCTGGAGACGGCGGCGCTGGCCCCCGGCGGCAGGCTGCTGGCGGTTTCGACCGACATCTCCGACCCGCGCTCGGTGAGGCAGCTGTTCGCCACCACCAGGGAGAGCTTCAGCCGGCTCGACGTCCTGTTCAACAACGCCGGCATTGGGGCGCCCGCGGTGCCGCTGGAGGAGCTCACCGTCGACCAGTGGAGGGCGGTGGTCGCGGTCAATCTGACCGGGGCGTTCCTCTGCACCCAGCAGGCGATCCGCCTGATGAAGGCGCAGGACCCGCGGGGCGGACGGATCATCAACAACGGCTCGATCTCGGCCCATTCCCCGCGGCCTGACTCGGCTCCCTACACCGCCACCAAGCACGCCATCACCGGGCTCACCAAGAGCACCTCGCTGGACGGCCGCCGCCACGACATCGCCTGCGGCCAGATCGACGTTGGCAACGCGGCCACCGAGATGACCCAGCGCATGGCGGGAGGCATGGCCCAGGCCAGCGGGGAGGTCCTGATCGAGCCCCGCATCCACGTCAAGCATGTCGCCGACGCGGTCGTCTACATGGCGAGCCTGCCGCTGGACGCCAACGTCCAGTTCCTCACGGTGATGGCGACCAAGATGCCTTTCGTGGGCCGCGGCTGACACTGGCGGCCCATCGGGGACCCAATTGATCGGAGCGCGATACCTGGGCCGGACATCCGTCTAGGCTGGGGCGGGTGCCAATCACCCCCCTCACCTCACCGGCCCGGCCCCAGAACGACTACGCGGAGTTGAAGCGGCGCGTGACCGCCGCCGGGCTCTTGGCCAAGCGCCCCGGCTACTACCTGCTCGCGATGAGCGCCCACCTGCTCCTGATCGGAATCGTGGTCGGGGGCCTGGTCCTCTTCCGCAACAACCTGGGGGCCCTGCTCGGCGTGGCCGTGGCGATGGGCTTCCTCGGCGCCCAATTGGGGTTCGTCGGCCACGACGCGGGGCACCGCCAGATGTTCGCCGGCGCCTGGAAGAACGTGGCCGTCGGCCTCTTCTTCGGCAACGTCGTGATGGGGATGAGCCCGTCCTGGTGGAACGACAAGCACAACGCCCATCACGGCAATCCCAATCACGCCGACATGGACCCCGACATCGACACCCCGATCATCGCCTACTCGCCCGAGCAGGCCCGGGCCAAGGCGGCGTGGGCGCAGTGGATCGTCCGCCGCCAGGCCTACCTGCTGTTCCCGCTGCTCTCACTGCTGGCCTGGAACATGCACCTCAGCTCGGTCAATTTCCTGCTGCTGCGGCGCTCCAAGCGCTCGCGACCGGAGGTGGTGGCCCAGCGCACGCCGAACCGGGTGCTAGAGATCGCCCTGCTGGCCGCCCACCTCCCGCTCTACCTGGGCGGTCTGGTGCTCCTGCTCGGGTGGTACGCCCTGCCGGTGATACTGGTCCACCACGCGGTGTGGGGCATCTACATCGGCTGCTCCTTTGCACCCAACCACAAGGGCATGGCGCTGGTCGACGGCGACAGCAAGCTCGACTTCTTCCGCAAGCAGGTGCTGACCGCCCGCAACGTGCGCCCGAGCGCCGTTCGCGACTACATCTACGGCGGCCTCAACTACCAGATCGAGCACCACCTGTTCCCGACCTGTCCGCACCCGCACCTGCCCCGGCTGCGCCTCCTGGTGCGCGAGTTCTGCCACGAGGTGGGGGTGCCCTACCACGAGGTGGGGGTGGTGCAGTCCTACGGCGAGCTGCTGGCGTCCCTGCATTCGGTCGGCCGCAGCCTGGACAGGCGGCCCCTGGCGGAGGCGATGGCGGCCTGAGCCGGTACCGGGCCCGGCCCGCCGAGCCGGCCGCGGGCGTCGCGTGAGCGGCGGCGCCGCAATGGCGAGGCGATGGCTGGGAGCGAGTGGCGTGGAGGTCCCCGCCATCGGGATGGGCACCTGGCGGACCTTCGACACCGACGGGGACCGCCGGCCCCTGGTCGACGCCGCCCTGGCCGCGGGCATCGACCTCTTCGACTCCTCGCCAATGTACGGCGCCGCCGAGACGGCCCTGGGCCGGGCCCTGGAGGGCCGCCGCGAAAAGGCGCTGGTGGCGACCAAGATCTGGTCCGAGTCGGCGGAGGAAGGCCGCCGCCAGGCGGAGCTCGCCCTCCGGATCTACGGCACGGTGGACGTCTACCAGGTCCACAACCTGGCCGCTTGGCCCGAGCAGCTGGCGATGCTGGAGGGCCTGCGCGACGCCGGCCGGGTGCGTGCGCTGGGCGCCACCCATCACCGGCCGGACGCCTATCCCGAGCTGTGCCGGGTGATGCGCACGGGCCGGGTGGACATGGTCCAGCTGGCCCTCAATCCGCTGGCCCGGGAGGCGGAGCAGGAGGTGCTGCCGCTGGCCCGGGAGCTCGGCCTGGGAGTCTTCGCGCACAGCCCGCTCCGGTCCGGGGTGCTGGAGCGGCAGCCGGCCGCCGACATGCTCCGGGAACTGGGTGTCGTGACCTGGGCGGAGGCGGTGCTCGGCTGGGTCGCCGGCACCCCCGGGGTGACCACCGCTCTTACCGCGACCAGCCGGCCGGAGCGCGCCGCCGAGAACGCGGCCGCCGGCCGGCCGCCCTTTCTGGCGCCCGAGCAGCGCGCCCTGGTGGAGCGGATCGCCCGGGGTTGAGGCGTCCCCGGAGGGGCGGCGCGAGCCGAGCCTCAGGCGCCTGAGCCGAGCCTCAGGGGCGGCCGCCCGTGATCTGCGCGGCGTGGTCGTGGCAGTGGTCGGCGTAGATCCGCAGCCAGTCGCCGGCGGTGTAGGGGCCAAGCTCGGAGTGGATGCCCTGGCGCTGCCAATCCTGCTCGTCGAGGGCGTCCAGGATCGCCGCCGTGGACTCGCGAGAGGCCCGGACCGCGTCCAGCGAAGCGGCAATCGGGCGCTCGTAGTGGAGGCGGCGGGCGAACTCCTCCTGGTCGTAGCCCCTGATCTCCGGCGCCTCCTCCGCGATCAGCCGTCGGAGCCGGACCGCCGCCGTGAGCTCCGAGTCGGCGCAGTGGTGGACCACCTGGCGAGGCGACCAGCCACCACCGGCGGGCACCCGGTCGAGGGCCTCCTCGCTGAGCCCGGTCACCACCTCGGCCAGGACTTGAGGGCCCTCGCGGTAGCGAGTGATCAGTTCGGTGCGGCTGCTCATGAGTCGATTATCGGGCCTGCGCACGCTGCTCAGCGGGGCGGTGGCAGGCTGACCAGCAGGGCCGCCAGGGCGATCACGCCGGCGGCGGCGCCCGCCTCCCAGCGCCGGGCGGCCAGCAGGCCGAGGCCGGCCGCCGCGCCCACCAGGGCCACCTTGACCGCCAGCACCAGGCCGTAGCCGGGATGCAGCAGGTCGAGAGGTGAGCGCAGGTGGCCCGCCGCCAGCAGGAGTCCGCTGACGGTGAGGACGGCGAGGGAGCCGATCGCGATCCGGCCCGCTCCACCGGCGCGTGCGGTCACCACGGCGGCCGCGATGGCGCCCGCCCAGGCCGCCATCGCGGCCTCGTGGAGGCCGGACAGGCCGACCGCCAGGAGCGGGGGCCCGGCCACCCGATGGGCGGAGGCGCCATCCACCAGCGCGACCAGCAGCCCCAGGCCGACGAGAGCGGCGCGGCCCCTGCCGCCGGCGTCCCGCATGGCACCCAGGCCCGCCCAGAGCAGCAGCGCACCCCCCAGGCGCAGCGCCAGCACCCGCCCGAAGGCGCCGGTCGCCAGCTCGACGGGGGCCAGCCCCAGCCCGACCGACTGGCCGGCCAGGGCCAGCGGCTCGGCCGCCACCAGCAGCCCCAGGCCGGCCCGGACCAGGAGTTCGAGGCGGCGGTCGCGGGCTCTCGTGACCAGGCCGTGAAAGAGGACTCCGAACGCCAGCGCCATGCCCAGCAGGTGGGCCCAGCGGGCGGCCGCCACCAGCAGCAGGCCGGTGCGCGAGATGCCGCCCACGTCGCCCCGCGCATCGAGCCCGGGCGGGGCCGGGCCGGTCGCCCCGACGCTGAACGTGTACGTGCCGCGCGCGGGGTGGGTGTCCTGAGCCACCACCTCCCAGGCCACCCGGTACGTGCCCCGCTCGCTGCCGTCGACGGCCACGCCGAGGGTGGCGCCGGCTGCCGTGGGAGCGCCGGCGGAGGCGCTCCGGCCTGAGGGTGCGGTCACCGTCAGGCCCGCTCCGACTGGGCTGACCGCCTCTGAGAACGTGAGCCGGACCCGCCCCGGTCCTGCCTCCAGCACCGCGCCGGGAGCAGGGTCCGCCGCCACCAGGGAGGCGTGGGCGAGCGCGGGCGCCGGTATCGCTCCGGCCAGCAGCGCCAGCAGCAG
>JBBSHA010000101.1:0-7955 GCA_038253595.1 Candidatus Dormibacterales bacterium | reverse complement strand
GCGGACCCCGGCCACCTCACCGCCCTCTCCGGCGATCGTGTGGGTGATGTCGAGGGCCGTGCGGAAGCGTGCCCAGTCCTCGCCCCAGGCCAGGTCCATCAACGCTTCGACGGTGCGCTCGCCGCCCTCCGGCGCGACGATCGTGATCGGCCGGGGATCCTGGAGCACCCGGTAGAGCAGGAACGTGGCCAGGCCCAGGAAGTGGTCGCCGTGGAAGTGGGTCAGGAAGACTGCCTCGATCGCGCCCGGGTCAAGGCCCAGCCGTCCCATCTGCGCGAGCACCGGCGCGCCGGCGTCGAGCAGAAGGCGGCCGTCCACAACCACCGCGCCGCAGTGGCGCTCGATCGAGAATGCCGAGCCGGTGCCCAGGAATGCGAGCCTCATCGGCGCTGAAGGGTAGCGCCGATGAGGGCCGGAGGCGAATCCCTTAACCGAGCCCGACGCCCGCTCCCGTCCCGTCCTGGCCGCTCCCAGCCCTTCAGAAGCGAGTCGATATTGATCCTGAGCTCATGCCACCAGCCGATTCAGCGCGGAGCACTCGGATGCCAAGTGCACCATTGACCGGGCAGTCCGTTCACTCGGATGCCAAGTGCACCGTTTTGCGACCGGGCAAATCCGGTCCGGGCCGCCTAGGCGATCGTGATGCCCTTCTCCAGGTACACGTCCTGGATCGCGTGGAGCAGCGCGACGCCCTCCTCCATCGGCCGCTGGAACGCCTTCCGGCCCGAGATCAGGCCCATCCCGCCGGCTCGCTTGTTGATCACCGCGCTCGTCATCGCCTCCTTGAGATCCGCCGCCCCCGAGGAGGCCCCCCCGGAGTTGACGAGACCGCTTCGGCCCATGTAGCAGTTGACGACCTGGTAGCGGGCGAGGTCGATCGGGTGGTCGCTGGTGAGCTTCTCGTAGACCAGCTTGGACGTCTTGCCGAACTTCAGCGCGTTGAAGCCGCCGTTGCTCTCGGGCAGCTTCTGCTTGATGATGTCGGCCTCGATCGTCACGCCCAGGTGGTTGGCCTGCCCGGTCAGGTCCGCTGCCAGCGAGTAGTCGGTGCCGTCGTGGCTGAACGCGCTGTTGCGCAGGTAGCACCAGAGGACGGTCGCCATCCCCAGCTCGTGAGCCTCGTGGAAGCAGCGCGCGATCTCGACCAGCTGGCGGCTGGACTGCTCGGAGCCGAAGTAGATGGTGGCGCCGACGGCGACCGCCCCCATCTCCCACGCCTGGCGGACTGTACCGAACAGGATCTGGTCGTACTCGTTGGGGTAGGTCAGCAGCTGGTTGTGGTTGAGCTTGACGATGAAGGGGATCCGGTGGGCGTGGCGGCGGGCCACCGAGCCGAGCACGCCGAAGGTGGAGGCGACCGCGTTGCAGCCGCCCTCGATCGCCAGCTCGACGATCCTGCCGCTGTCGAAGTAGATCGGGTTGGGCGCGAAGGAGGCCCCGGCGGAGTGCTCGATGCCCTGGTCCACCGGCAGGATCGAGAGGTAGCCGGTGCCGGCCAGGCGACCGTGGTCGTGGAGGGTCTGGAGCGCGCGCAGGACGCGGGGATTGCGATCGCTCTGGGTCCAGACCTCGTCCACGGAGCGCGGACCCGGCAGATGCAGCTGCTCTTTGGCGACGGTCTGGCACTGGTGCTCCAGCAGCCGGGGGCCGTCCTTCCCGAGGACCTCCTCGATCCGGGTCAGCGAATTGACGGTGGCGGTCGCCATGCTCGCGCTCCTTTTTGAGGTCGGGCGGGGATGTCCCTGGTGCCGACCCGCCAGTAAGTGGGCCCGGCCACGTCTAATTAAAGTGCATCTTGCTGACGACGGCGCAGACCGTGCAACACATCGCAGCCGCTCTTGCCGTCCGCAGCCTCGAAATCGCGAACGAGGCCGGACGGCAGTTGGTGGATAGGCTTCCGGGCTACCAGGAGGCGGCCGCGACGGGCGCCCACGAGCCCGGGCAGGTGGTCCACGCCACCGTCCGGCTGGTCCTCACCGGCCTCAGCGAGGACCGGCTGCCGACCCTGGCCGAGGCGGAGGTCACGAGCCGGGCGGCGCGGGACGCCGAGCACGGCGTGTCGGTCGGTGTCTTCCTGGCCGAGCTCTCCGAGGTGCGCGGCGTCATCGCCCGCCATCTCGACGGGGTGGCAGCCGGCCTGGAGTGCCCGCCATCCGACCACCTGGCTGCGGAGCGGCTGCTGGCCGCCGCCGGCGACCGGCTCACCGGGCTCTTCTGCCGGGCCTACGTGGGCGCCGTGGAGGAGGGCTCCAACCGCCAGAGCGAGGCTCTCCGCCGGCTGATGGAGGTGGCCCGGGCCGTCAACCGCTCCCTGGAGCCGCTCTACGTCGCCCGCCAGGGCCTGGATGCGATCGTGGGAGCGCTGGGCGGGAGCGGCGGCGGGCTCTGGCTGGAGGCGCCCGAGGGTGGCCTCGGCCTCGCCTTCACCCAGGGCCTCAGCCACGAGCAGGACCGCGAGATGCGGTTGCTCGACGACATCCGGGCCATCCTCGCCGGGCTCCCCTTCCCGGGCTTCGCCTCCGCCCTCCGAGCCCCGATGCGGGGCCCCGGCGAGGCGCCCACGGGCGCGGTCGTGGTGCTGTTCGGCTCCCACCGCGAGTTCACCCAGGACGATCGCAGCCTGATCGAGGCCGCCACCGACCACCTCGGCCTGGCGCTGGCCCGCGCCGAGCAGCACCGGATGGAGGCGCGCACCGACCATCTGACCGGGCTCACCAACCGGGCCGAGTTCGAGCGGGCGGTCGCCCGGGCGGTGGCCGCGGCGAGCCGCCACGGCGGGGCCCTGGCCGTGGCCGTCGTCGACCTGGACGGACTGAAAGCGATCAACGACGAGCAGGGCCACGACACCGGCGACTCGGCCATCCGGGCGGTCGCCGACGCCCTCCGCCGCTCGGTGCGGGCCTCGGACACCTGCTCCAGGATCGGCGGCGACGAGTTCGCCCTGGCCATGCCCGATGCCGACCTGGGCCAGGCCCAGGAGGTGGTCCGGCGGATCCGCCTGCTGCTGCCCCACACCGCCCGCGAATTCGGCCTCGGCCTCGCGGTGAGCGCCGGCGTGGCGGCGTGGGAGCCGGGGATGGACCCCGCCCGCCTGTTCAAGCTGGCCGACAGCCGCCTCTACGACGAGAAGCGCCTTCACCACGGCCGCGGTGCGGAGTCGGACTGAGCCCCCGCTGGGAGCGGTGCTGAAGCCGGAGTTCTTCGCCCGGGACACGCTGGACGTGGCCCGCGACCTGCTCGGCAAGCTGCTGGTCCGCGAGGCCGGTGGCGAGCGGCGCAGCGGGCGCCTGGTCGAGGTGGAGGCGTATTGCGGGCCCGAGGACCGGGCCGCCCACTCCAGCCGCGGGCTGACCCCCCGGACGCGCGTGATGCACGGCCCGCCCGGCCACGCCTACGTGTACCTGGTCTACGGGCTTCACCACTGCCTGAACTTCGTCACCCGGCCGGCGGGCGAGCCTCAGGCGGTGCTGGTGCGGGCGCTGGAGCCCGGCCCCGGGACCGGTCGCTGCTCGGGTCCGGGCCTCGTCTGCCGGGCGCTGGGGGTCGACCTGGCCCTGAACGGGGCGGCGCTCCGGCCGCCGGCCCTGTACGTGCTGGACGACGGCCACCGGCCCCCGGCGGTCCGCCAGGCGCCGCGGATCGGGGTCGGCTACGCCGGCGAGTGGGCCTCTCTGCCGTGGCGCTTCTGCGTCGACTCGCCGCACCTGTCGCGACGCCTGCCGCCCGGGTAGTCAGCCGCCCGGGGCGGCGCGCTCAGGGGTGGGAGACGAGCTGGTGGACGGCGGACCGGGGCAGCGCCAGCGGGCTGCGGGCGGGCGCCAGGGTGACGATCAGCACCCCTCCCAGGCAGGTGGCCGCCGCCAGCAGCGCCGCCCAGCGCCGGCTTCCGAGCCGGCGTCCGGGCGGGCCGGGGGTGCGCCGGCGGCGCCGGCCCTCGTAGAGTTGGGCGTCGGCCCGCCCCACCATCTCCGCCGCCGACTCGGAGCCGGTGAGCTCGGCGAAGCCGGCCGAGAAGCTGCAGCCGGTGCGCTCCTGGAAGTCGGCCGCGATCTCCTCGAGGATCCGCAGGGCGCCCCTGAGCCCGGCCTCGGGGAGCACGCAGATGAACTCGTCGCCCCCCCAGCGGACGACCAGATCGTACGCCCGCAGCCTGGTCCGCAGGGTGCTCGAGACCTCGCGGATGAGCATATCGCCGGCGGCGTGGCCGGCGGTGTCGTTGACATTCTTGAGGCCGTCCACGTCGATGAACGCGACCACCAGCCTGGTGTCGCCGAAGCGGCGCGCCCGGTGCAGCTCGCGCTCCAGGGCCTCGAGGCCGGCGGGCCGCCGCAGGGCGCCCGTCATCTCATCCAGGGAGCCGGTGTCGACCAGGTTCTGGAGCCGGCGGTTGAGGACGTTGAGGTGCCGGGTGATCCGTTCCACCAGCTCCGGGGTGAGGGCGCCGAGCTGGCGGGGGTGGACGCCCAGCATGTGGGCCAGCCGGTCGCGGGACGCGCGCAGGCCGACGTCGCGGCGCTCGGCTAGCTGGACCACCGGCCCCCGCCCGGCTCCAGCCGCTCCAGACTCTCCCAGTCGCCCCGAACGGGGCTGAACACATCGACCACCGTGGCCCCGTCCGGGCCCCCGACCGCGGCGTGGGCGGTGTCGGCCGGGATCACGTAGGTCTCACCAGGGCCGAGCGAGCGCTCCTCGCCGGCCACGGTCATGCTGATGCTGCCGCTGAGCACCAAGCCGACCTGCTCGTTGCCGTGGTGGTGCTCGGGGACGGCGACTCCCGCGTCCACGTCGACAACGGCCATGGTGATCCGCTCCCCATGGACCGCACGGGCGGTGGCCCCCTTCCAGATCCGGTACGGGCGCACGGTCGCAACAGAGCTGAAAGCGCTCAATATCTTTCCCCTTCTCCCACACGGAATGCCGCAGGCGAATAGTACTGCCGGTCGGACCCAATGGGACCCGGTTAACGATGGGTTCTGGGGGACGGCTCCATGCGGGTGGCCTGGCTACTTCTTCTCAGTCGACCTGGCGATCGATGATAGTGGCGGTGCCGATGCCACCCCCGCAGCACATCGCCTGCAGGCCGTAGCGGAGATCGCGCCGCTCCAGCTCGTGCAGAAGGTGGTTCATGAGGCGGGCGCCGGACGCCCCCAGCGGGTGGCCGAGGGCGATGGCACCGCCGTTGACGTTGGTCTTGGCGAGGTCGGCCCCGGTCGTCTTGGCCCAGGCCAGGACGACTGAGGCGAAGGCCTCGTTGATCTCGAAGAGATCGATGTCAGCCAGATCCAGGCCGGACTGCCGGAGCACCGCCGCGGTGCCCGGAATCGGCCCTTCCAGCATGAGCACCGGGTCGCAACCGACCACCTTCTGGGCGATGATTCGGGCCCGCGCCCGCAGCCCCAGCTCACCGGCCTTCTCCCTGCTCATGATGAGCACCGCGGCGGCCCCGTCAGTGATCTGGCTGGAGTTGCCGGCCGTGATCGAGTGGTCGGCGCTGAAGGCGGGAGGGAGGGCCGCCACCTTCTCGTAGGTCGAGCCGGCCCGGATGCCCTCGTCCGCCGTCATCGTCTCCGCCGGTGTGCCGTTGGCTGGGATCTCGAGGGGCATGATCTGGGCGCTGAGGTGGCCCCGGGCGGTGGCCTCGGCAGCGCGCCGGTGGCTCTCGACGCTGAGCTCGTCCATGGCCCGCCGCTCGATCCCGTACTTGCGCGCGATCAGCTCGGCGGAGATCCCCTGAGGGACCATGTCGTACTGCTCCAGCAGCTCCGGCGGGAAGGGCACGCCCGGGCCCTGGGCAACTGTCGAACCCATGGGCACCCGGCTCATCGACTCCACCCCCCCCGCGATCGCGATGTCGGCCACGCCGGTCTGGACTAGGTTGGCGGCGAAGTGAATCGCCTGCTGGCTGGAACCGCACTGGCGGTCCACGGTGGTGGCCGGCACCTCGAATGGGAAGCCGGCCGTGAGCCACGCGTTGCGGCCGATGTTGACCGCCTGCTCCCCGGTCTGCATGACGGTGCCGAAGACCACATCGTCGACGGAGCCGGGCTCAACCCCCGAGCGCGCCAGCAGCTCCTTCAGGACCAGCGAGCCGAGCAGCACCGGGTGGAATCCCCGCAGCTTGCCCTGGCGCTTTCCCAGCGGGGTTCGGACCGCTTCGACGATGACCGCCTCGCGCATTGCCGTGCCTCCCATTTGTAGCCTGGCGGCGAAAAACTTTTCGCGGTTGACCGTCCAGTGAGCCGGCCTCTAACGTACGTTCCGCCCCAACCGGCTGAGTACGGTGAACCTGAGGATACCGAACGTCGAGTAGGTGGAAGTCCGTGTCGGAAACGACTGGGTGGGAACCGAAAAACGCATAGGGGACTTCAGGGTAAACAGGAAGGTCGGTTGGGGCCATCCTGACGCGCCGCAGGGTTTCCGGCAGAGGCGGCGGTAACCCGCCCGGGTAGTCTGCCGGTATGACCACCAGACCAGCCATCGCCGTCGTCGCCGCCGCCATCCTGCTGGCCATCGCGGCCTGCGGCTCGTCGTCCCAGCCGTCCACGCCCGGCAGCAGCCCATCGCAAGGGGGAGGCTACTGACAAACCGGCTTCCCGCAGGAGGACCGCTCGTGACCGATCCCGACCGTCCGGCCAACCGTGCCGGCAAGATCTGCTACCTGGAGATCCCGGCGACCGACATCGCACGATCGGCCGACTTCTACCAGCGGGCCTTCGGCTGGAACATCCGCCGTGACAGCCACGGCACGATCGCCTTTGATGACACCGTCGGCGGGGTCAGCGGCACGTGGTGCCTGGGCAGAAAGCCGGCGACCGAGCCAAGCCTGATCGTCTCCGTGATGGTGGCCAGCGCCGCGAACGCGGTAGCGGCGATCGTGGCCGCGGGCGGCGAGATCGTGCGCCCCGTGGACGCGGGGGCCCAGGAGAAGGTGGCCTGGTTCCGCGATCCCGCGGGCAACGTCCTGGGCATCTACGAGGACCCCGGACTGGCCGCGGCCGGGTCAACCTCTCCGGGTTAGGAGGCAGGCGTTGGTCCACGACCGGGCGGCTGTAGCTTCCGCGGCTCACACCACCCGCCGCCGCAGCGAGGCGGCGGCGGCCGCGACCATGAGCAGGCAGAAGGCGAGCACCGCCGCGCTGTCCAGCCGGACAGTGGCCGAGCTCAGATCGGCGCCCTTCAGCATCACCTCCCGGAGGCCGTCCACCGCGTAGGTCAGGGGGAGTGCGCGGGACAGCGCGCTGAGGACGGCCGGCTCGGTGCTGACCGGGAAGAGGATGTCGCTGAGCAGCAGCTGGGGCACGATCACGAGCGGGATGAACTGCACGGCCTGGAACTCGGTGCGCGCGAACATGCTGAGGAAGATCCCCAGGTTGACCGCGGCGAGCGCCATCAGCACCTCCAGGCCGAAGATGAGCAGGATGTTTCCCGAGTTGTGCGCTCTCAGCCCGTAGAGGCAGAAGGCGAGCACCGCGGCCGCCTGGACCAGGGCCAGGACCGTGAATCCGAGCATGTAGCCGGCGACCAGCTCCGGGCGCCGAAGCGGGCTCGCCATCAGCCGCTCCAGCGTGCCCTGGGAGCGCTCGCGCAGGAATGCCACGCAGGTGATCACGAAGACCAGGAAGAAGACGATCAGCCCGATCAGCGCGGCGCCCAGGTAGTCGAGGGCGTCCAGCCCGCTGCCGCCGTGAAGGTACTCGGTCCGGATCGTCAGGCGCGGGGCCTGGTCGCCTGCCGCCGCCGCCACCGCGCCCAGGGTCGCCTGCTGGGTGGCGACGGCGACGGCCTGGGACAGAGCCGGCTGGCTGCCCTCCAGGTGCAGCTCGGGCGCCACCAGGTGCCGGCTGAGGGCGGCCTCCGAGAAGTCCGCGGGCAGCACCACGTAGCCGGCCAGCTCGCCACGTCCCAGCCGGGCGCGGGCGCCGGCCAGGTCGAGGCCGGGGGCGGCGTCGCCGGGC
>JBBSHA010000100.1:0-7958 GCA_038253595.1 Candidatus Dormibacterales bacterium | reverse complement strand
TAGCGGCGCTGGTCGTCCTCGGAGGAATGGGCCCCCAGCCGGTCAACGATAGTCTCGATCAGGGTCGGTCCCTCACCAGCCCGGGCCCGGGCGACGGCCTGCTTGGACAGGTGGTAGCAGGTGACCGGGTCGCGGCCGTCCACCGTCACTCCGGGGAAGCCGTAGCCGGCGGCCCGTTGGGCCCCGTGCTGGACCGCGTACTCCTTGCGACACGGGGTCGAGATCGCAAAGCCGTTGTTCTGCATTACGAAAATCTCGGGCAGCCGGTAGATGGCCGCGAAGTTGAAGGCCTCGTGCGCGTCGCCCTCGGCCCCGGCGCCCTCCCCGTAGCAGGTCATCACCACCCGGTCGGAGCCGTCCATCTTGAGGGCGTAGGCAGTGCCGGCGGCGTGGACCATCTGGGTCGCCAGCGGCGAGCCGCCGGAGATGATGTTGAGCCGGGTGTTGCTGAAGTGGCCGGGCGTCTGCTTGCCGCCGGAGGCGGGGTCGGCCGGCTTGGCCAGCACCGAGAGCATCAGGTCGAGGGGCGTGAGCCCCATCCGGAAGCAGAGGACCACGTCGCGGTAGTAGGGCGCGATCCAGTCGTGCCGGGGCTGGAGCGGCCAGGCGACCCCGACCTGGGCCGCCTCGTGGCCGGCGCACGAGATGATGAACGGGGCGCGTCCCTGCCGGTTCAGCACCTGGCAGCGATAGTCGATCTGGCGCCCGAGCAGCATCAGGTGGAACCACTCTTTGAGAGTCGCCTCATCGACGTCGGTGTCCCGCCAGTCCACCGGCTCCTGGAAGTGCCACTGCGGATTGAAGTCGGTCTCGCGCCGTTCCTTGGTCTGCGCCACTGCTAGGACACTAGATGTTGAGCGCCGCGCCGTCCACGGCCAGCGCGGCCTCGCCCAGCACCTCGCTGAGTGTGGGATGGGGGTGGATGTTGCGGCCGACCTCCCAGGCGTCGCCCTGGAAGAGCCGGGCCAGGGCCGGCTCAGCGATCAGCTCGGTGGCCTGGACACCGACGACGTGGGCCCCCAGCAGCTCGCCGGTCCCGGCGTCCGCGACCAGCTTGGCGAAGCCGGCAGTCTCACCGTGGATGATGGCCCGGCCGTTGGCCAGGAACGGGAACCTGCCCACCTTCACCTCGCGCTTGCCCGCCCGGGCCTGGGCCTCGGTGAGGCCGACCGAGGCGATCTCCGGGGTCGAGTAGGTGCAGCGCGTGACCAGGTCCTGGTCCATGTGGTGGACGCGCTTGCCGGCGATGTCCTCCACTGCGATCACGCCCTCGTGGGCGGCGGCGTGGGCGAGCAGGAAGCCGCCGACCGCGTCGCCGATGGCCCACACTCCGGCGCCGGTGGTGCGCAGCCATTCGTCGACCTTGATGAATCCACGCTCGTCGACCTCGACCCCCGCCTGCTCCAGCCCGATGTTCTCGGTCAGCGGCCGCCGGCCCACCGCCACCAGCAGCTGCTCGGCCTCCAGGCGCCCGTCCTCGAGCTCGACCACCACCCCTTCGGCCCCGACGCCGGCACCCTTGACCCGGGCGTTGACCCGGCATTCGATGCCGGCCTTCTGGAAGGCTTCAAGGAGGGCCTTGGACACGTCGGCGTCCTCCAGCGGGACCAGCCGGTCGAGGCCCTCGAGCAGCGTCACCCGGGCGCCCAGCTGCTGGTAGAAGGTGGCGAACTCGACCCCGACGGCGCCGGCGCCGATGATGGCGATGCTCTGGGGCAGCCGCCGGGCGAGCACGGCGTGGTCGGAGCTGATGATGCGCTCCCCGTCGAAGTCCACGCCCGGCAGGGCGCGAGGGGCGGACCCGGTCGCGATCAGCAGACTGCGGGCCCGGACCGTGCGCTCGCCGACCCGGATTGCCCCCGGTCCCTCGACCACCCCCCGGCCCTCGAGGACCTCGATCCGGTTCTTCTTCATCAAACCCTGGACGCCCTTCCAGAGCTGGTTGACGACGCTGTCGCGGCGGGTGGCGATGCGCTCGTAGTCGAACCCCACCTCGGTTGCCGTGATGCCGTACTCGCTCCCCCGGTCGTGCAGCTTGTGGAACAGGCCCGAGGTCTCCAGTAGAGCCTTGGTCGGGATGCAGCCGATGTGGAGGCAGGTGCCGCCCAGCTTTTCCGACTCGATCACCGCCGCCCGCAGGCCCAGCTGGGCGGCCCGGATGGCGCCGGTGTAGCCCCCGGTGCCTCCGCCGAGCACGGCCAGATCGAACTCGTCAGACCCCATGCGTCACCTGTCCGTGGGCGTTCGGCACGAACAGTCAGTTTACTCGCCGGCCGGGCCGAGCCCCGGGTGAGGCCTCCCGTCCGCCTCGCCGGCACGTCCGGCTGCGCTGGCCGCCAGCTACCTGGCGGCACCGCTGGGCCCGCTGCCGATGCTGCTCTTGGCGACGGCCCGGCTGCTGCTGGTCGCCGGCGCTGCGGTCGGGGTCACCGCCGGCCGGACGGCAAACGTGAGCCGGGCCGCGGGCGCGTAGTATTCACCGGCCCGGGCCCCCACTACCTTGAGCGAGACGCTGTGATCGCCGGGCGGGAGGTCGCCGAGGGCGATGATCGCATCGAAGCCAGTGGGGGAAACGGCGGCCTGGTAGTCGCGTTCGCCGTCGATGCAGACCAGCACCGCGCGCGGTCGCGGGCTGCCGGGGGCGGCAGCCGCGCCGCCGATGGCGATCAGCCCCTGGTAGGGCGCCGAGGGGTCGAACCGCACCTGCTTGGGGTCGGCCACAAAGTCGCGTCCGGATGCCTGCAGGTAGTCGATGCGGCCCATCCCGCCGGCGACCGGGTGGAGCCCGGCCACGACACCGGGACCAGCGTCCGGTCATGCCCGTAGTAGCGCTCTCGCACGTCGAGCAGGGCGGCCACCGCGCCGACCACCGCGTAAGCCATCAGCCCGGCCAGCAACGAGTTGGAGAGCGCCCGCCGCACGGTCGGGCGCCGGATGGCGCGCGGTGCCAGTTCGACCGCGGCCAGGAAGAGTCCGCCGAGCACCGGCAGCCAGTACCGGCCCTGCGTCCCGACGCTGTTCTCGCTGATGACTGTGACTCCGAACAGTGCAGCCGTCCAGAGAAGGTAGACGTTGACAAGGGGGTTGGAGGCGGCGATCGCCAGGGCGGTCCGGGCCCGGCCCCGGCGCGCCAGCCGGACCAGCCGGAGGAGGACGGATCCGAGCCGGAGCAGGGTCAGCGCCAGCACCGTCAGCGTGACCGCGGCGATCAGCAGCCGGGTCGGGACGCTGCCGATGATGAGAGGGGTGTTCAGCCAGCCGAAGTAACCCCAGAAAGTGAGCGAGGCGCCCCCCGCGACGTAGAAGTCGAAGCCGGTGTGGAGAGCACCGCCGGCCAGGAAGCCGAGCGCCGCCGGCGGACCCTGGTGGAGCGCCGCCAGGAAGGGGCCGATCGTGGTCGCGTGGACGTCGGTGCCAGTAGCGAAGCCCACCTTGCGCACGCTCAGGACCCATTCGTCCAGGGTCTCCAGCCCGATCGCCGGGACGGCGGCGACGAGGAGGCGGACAGCCCCGGCGGCCGGCCGGGCCCGGGCCCGGAGGTAGGGAATCGCGGCGGCGGCGACGGCGGCCCCCGCGACATACGGAAAGTAGTGGGCCTTCGTCACCAGCAGCAGGCCCAGGCTGCCGGCGAGCCAGGCCAGGTTCCCCCACGAGTCGGGCCGCCGCGCCAGCCGGGTGGCCGCGAGCAGGGCCATCGCGGTCACCGCCCAGGCCAGGACCTCCGGCTGCACATAGGAGCCCACAAAGCTGGTCAGCGGGAACAGGCCCACCACGGCCAGGATCGCGAGCCTCCTGGGGGGCGACAGCGGGAGGCTGCGGAGGAGCCCGAACGTGGCGGCCAGGGCCACCGCCAGCAGCCCGACGGAGAACAGCCGGGCGCCGAAGAAGAGCGCCATCGGGGTCGGGTCGACGATGTGAACGCCGGCCATCCAGAGAGCGGACAGGGCGTAGTAGGCATAGGGGTAGCCCACGACCAGGCTGGGGTTGTAGTGCTGTCCGGTGGGTGAGGGGCTGTCGCGATCCAGCGCGGCCAGGTAGGGGCCGCTCCCGTAGCCGACATCGACCTTGACCTGGCCCGAATGGCGGATCGTGTCGAAGCCGGTCCGCCGCTCCAGGAAGGCGGTGAACGGGTTGGAGTCGTGGATGGCAGGGTTGGGAGTGGCGGGCAGGTCGCGGACCCGCAGCAGCCCTCCGTGGGCGTAGATGCTGATGGCGTAGTCGAAGTGGGCGTCCTCGTCAGGGGACTGGAGGACGGGAACCAGGAAGACCCACACCGTCGCCAGGGCCGCAGCGGTGGCGATGAGACCGGCGGCGGCCCACGTTTCGGTGGCTCTTCGCATTCTCAGGTGGCGCGCACTCTAGGCACGGGCGGGAGCCAAGGCCGCGCGGAAGTGGTTAACCCATGTGAAGCCGGCGGCCCGGCTAGTGTCCGGCGGTGGTCGGGGCGGGATCCGGTTGGGGGCCCGTCCACTGCGAGGCGGGCCGGATGATGCGGCCGTCCTTCTCCATGTACTCGAGCACGTGCGCCGTCCAGCCGACCATCCGGGAGGCGGCGAAGACGCAGGTGAAGTACTCCTTGGGAAAACCGGCGGCGGCCAGCAGGCCGGCCGCATAGTAGTCGACGTTGGTGGCGTTGGGGCGCTCGGGGTGGCGCTGCTGGAGCTCGCGGAGGGCGACCTCCTCGACCTTGGAGGCGACCGCGTAGAAGCCCGGGTTGGCCTCCCGGGCCTGCTCGCGGAGGATCTTGGCGCGGGGATCGTACGTGCGGTAGACGCGGTGTCCGAAGCCCATCAGCCGGCCCTTGCCGTTGAGCAGGTCGAGGACGAAACGCTCCGCGTT
Organism: Candidatus Dormibacterales bacterium; assembly: GCA_038253595.1. GTDB lineage: Bacteria > Chloroflexota > Dormibacteria > Dormibacterales > Dormibacteraceae > JBBSHA01. The sequence goes on along the minus strand of JBBSHA010000100.1, from coordinate 3,119 downwards.
GGCGGCGCCGTCGACCCGGTCCAGCATGTTCATGGCCGCGGTGGCAGCGCCCCCGTGGGCCGGGCCCTTGAGCGCCGCGATCGCCGCCACCAGCGCCGACCCCAGGTCGGTACCGGTGGAGGCGACCACCCGGGCGCTGAAGGTGGAGGCGTTGAGCCCGTGATCGGCCAGCAGGACCAGGTACAGCTCCAGGTAGCGGGCCGCGTCCGCCCCCGGTTCCTGGCCGGTCATCATGTGGATGAAGTTGGCGGCGTGGCCGAGGTCGTCGCGGGGCTCCACGGCCGCCCGGCTCTGGCTGTGACGGTGGAACGCGGCGACAATGGTCGTGGTGGCCGCGGTGTAGGCGATCGCCTCCGCCAGGCTGGGCTTGGGACAGCCCGGAGCCGCGGTCTGGGCGGAGAGCCCCGTGCGCAGGGCGTCCATGGGGTCGACGTCGCGGGGCAGGGCCTCGATCGCCTTCCGGGCCGGCTCGGTCAGCCTCCGGCCCGCCGCCAGCTTTCCCTTCAGGTCGGCGAGCTGATCCTCGTCCGGAAGCGCGCCGGTCCAGAGCAGGTGGGCCACCTCCTCGAAGGAGCGGCCCGCCAGCTCGTCGATGAGGTGGCCGCCGCGGTAGATCAGACGCCCGTTCTGGCCGTCAACCTCGCTGATCTCGGTCTGAGCCGCGACAACGCCCTCGAGGCCGGGGCTGAACGGGGTGCCCATCGACGACCAGTCTACGAACTAGTTGTGGTCGGCATCGTGACCGGAGGGCTCGTGATGGTGGTGGTCGGTCCCGGGATCGGTATGAACCGTGAGCCGGGCGATCGGCAGGGAGTGTTCGACCGCGTGCTCCACGCGGAGCACGATCGCGTGCGCTTCGCGGAGGCTGGAGTCGGGATCGCAGTCGATGTGCATGACGGCCACCAGGTCGCGGCCCACCCAGCGGGCTCGCACGTCGTGGACGGCGAGCACGCCCTCGATCCGGGCCGCGGTCTCGGTCAGATCGTCGACCAGGTGGGGATCGACGGCGTCCATCATGCGCAGGAAGAGGTCGCGGACCGTGCCCGCCAGGGCGTACACGATCATCACCGTGATCCCCACGCCCGCGATGGGATCGGCGATCGGGTATCCGGCCCACGCCAGCCCGATCCCGATCGCGGCCCCGGCCGACACCAGGGCGTCGATCCGGGAGTGGACGCCGTCCGCCTGCAGGGCAGTGGAGTTCAGCCCCCGGCCAACCCGGATCTTGTACTCGGACACCGCCAGGTTGGCGACCACCCCGACCCCGGCCGCGAGGATGCCCAGACCATAGCTGCCGTAGTCGCCGGGGTGGAAAAACTTCTGCACCGAGGCGACCGCCGCGGCTGCTGCCGTGACCACGATCACCACGATGATCAGCAGGGTGGCCACGTCCTCAATCCGGCCGAAGCCGGAGGTGAAGCGGCGATTGGCCGGGCGCCGGGCCAGCGCGAACGAGGCCAGGAGCACGAACGTGGTCAGCACGTCCCCGGAGTTGTGGAAGGCGTCCGCCAGCACGCCGGCCGAGTGACCGGCGAGGGCGGCCCAGAACTCGACCGCCGCCGCCACTCCCAGCGCGAAGCCGCTGACGATCACCGCCCGGACCGCGTCGGCGTTGTCGAAAGCTCCGGTCCCGTGCGAATGAGCGCCGCTCACGGGCCCCATTGTCGACGCAAGCAAGCCCCCGGCGTCGCGTTGAACCCTGTACGAACACCACGGTCCCGGTCCCCGCCCTCCTGACTCATCTTGGCGTTGCTGCCGTCTGCAGCGCGGCCGCCATGCTGCTGCTGACCGGCCCCGCCTGGGCCGGCGACGGCGACCCGCCCGTCGCCCGGACCGTCCTCGCGGCGGTCGCCGGAGACCAGGCCGCCGCCGGCGAATCGGGTGACCACCACGACCGGCGCCAGGACGGTCACCAGGACGACCAGCGCGGCGATGGGCACCGGGGGGGCGACCGCGGCCATGGCGACGGCCACGGCGGCGATGATCACGGGGAGCCCGGCCCGCGCCCGACCCCGCCGGCTGTGACTCCGGTCGCCATCGTCACCAAGCCCGCTTCGGTTCTGGTTCCGGTCGCGCCCCCCACCCCCACCCCCACCGCCACCGCCACCCGGGCAGCGGTCGTGCCGGTTCCGCCGCCGGCGGCCGCGGGCCCGGCCGCCCCGCCCCTCCCCGCCCCGGTGTCTGTCAGCGTGCTCCGGGGTCCCGTCACGCCGGCCCGGCCGGGGGTGGAGGCGGCATCCGCAGCCTCCGGAGCCGCGGCCGCGGTCGGCCTCCCGGCGGTCCCAGCCGCCGTCGCCCTCCCCGCCCCGGACCTGGCCGGCCGCGCCGGCGGAATTAGGGGCGACGTGACCGTCCCCCAGCTGGTCAGCCTGATGGGCCTGCCGGTGCTGGTCGTGCTCTGGTGCCTGGCCGCCGTCCGGATGCTGGCCCGGGCCCGGATGCACGAGGCGGCCGCCGCCCGCCGACGGGGGGCCGGCCAGCGCGGTGTCGCCCCGGCCGAGCGGGGCGCCCTGGGCCTGGCCGGCCGGGCCCGGCTCCGCGATCAGGTGGCCACCGACGAGCTGACCGGCGTGATCCGGCGGGCGGCCGGCCTGGCCGCCGCCGAGCGGGAGGTGGGGCGCGCCCACCGCTCGGGCCGCCCGCTGGCGGCGGCCTTCGTCGACGTGGACGGCCTGAAGCGGGTCAACGACGCCCGTGGCCACGCCGCCGGGGATGCCCTGCTGCGCGGCGTCACCGGGGCTCTCAAGGGCCGGCTCCGGGCCGAGGACGTGATCTTCCGCTACGGCGGCGACGAATTCGTCTGCCTGCTCCCCGGCAGCACTGCCGCGGCCGCCGCCGCGGTGCTGTCGGAGGCCCTGGCCGCCGCCCGCACCGAGGGCAACTCCTTCAGCATCGGCCTCGCCAGCCTGCGCCAAGGTGAAGACGCCCGAACCCTCCTGGCTCGCGCCGACGCCGACCTCTACGCCCGCCGCTCAGAAAAGGGCCACCCTTCCAGATAAGAAGGTGTGGATGTAGGGCCTGGCTCCGCCAGGCCGTATGAGTCCCGCCGCCGAAACGGACCCAGGCAGTAGCGGGGGGCTCGTGGGGGGGGGGGGGGGGGGGCCCCCCCCCCCCCCCCC
>JBBSHA010000099.1:0-8005 GCA_038253595.1 Candidatus Dormibacterales bacterium | reverse complement strand
GTGGGGCGCTCGCTGCAGCGCTGGCCGGCAGGCGCCCGGCCCTTCGCAAGCGGCTCTTGACCCTGACCGTAACCGCGGTCCGGCCCGCTGCCGATGATCAGCGACAACCATGTCGGCAGCAGCTCCACACAGTTTGGTCGGAGGGACGGGATACTATTTGAACCGGTCTGCCGCGCCGGGTAGCCTGCTCACGCTCCTGCGCGACTCCGCCCGGGACCTACAGGCATAACGAGGTCGTCCTCATCGACTGCACCTCCGATGCCCGTGATCCTCATCCTCTGTCACGTCAGCCGCCGTCTGGTTATTCAGCGGCGCGCGAGCCTCCAGCGTCTACGACTTCCTGTCTTAGGGAACTCATACTGGGGTGGTGCGGGCTCCTGATCGCGGACTTGTGGGGGTTCGAAAATCCCATCAGAGCCTGCTTCGGTGGCTAGAGGAGCGGGATGAGCGACCGATGAGATCGGCCGGGTAGGATTTCGCACCGGGGTGTTGGGGTCGCTGTCTTATTCGCTGGTGCGCTTTGGCTGGACGTGATCGCGACCAGCTACGGCGACCAAGCTAAGCTCGAGGCCGAGGTGTTGGCGCTCCGTCGCCAGGTCCGGGTTCATGAGCGCTAGATCCCAATTGGGTGCATTGGGCTCCCGACGATCGAATCGTTCTGGCAGCCCTACGCGAGCGGCTCCCGCCATCGGTGTGGCCGGGTCTACTCGCCGCGCACGAATGCGAAGTCAACGGTGGCCCGGGAAGTGACCCCGTCGTCCGCGAGGGGACGTGGATCTCTGGGAGGATGCGAAGGCACTCCTCATCGGTCAGGTCTACTTGAGTCCACGGACGTTCGCGCCCCACCATCGTGGCGGATGTCATGTCTCTTCGAGAGACCGGCTGCTCTCGATACGGGGATCATTCCACTAAGCGCGAGCCCCGGGCAAAACAACCCCGGATTCGTAAGCCAGCACGACCGCTTGGACCCGGTCGCGCAGGTCCAGCTTATCCAGGATGTGGCCGACGTGGGTCTTGACGGTGGCCTCGCTCAGGTGGAGTGTTCCTGCGATCTCTGAATTGGAGAGTCCCTGAGCGACCAGCTTCAGCACCTCCCGCTCGCGGTCGCTGAGCTGATCCAGTCCCGGGGTGGCGTGGGGCCCCGAAGGGGATCGCCGGACGAACTCCTCGACGAGCTTGCGTGTCACGGACGGGGACAGAAGAGCGTCCCCCGCCATTGCCGCCCGCACCGACGCGACCAGTTGATCGGCCGGCGCCGTCTTGAGGAGAAAGCCGCTCGCCCCGGCCCGCAGGGCTTCATAGACGTATTCATCGATCTCGAAGGTGGTGAGTATCACCACACGGCTCTTGCCTCCTGTTGCATCAAGGAGGCGACGGGTTGCCCGAAGTCCGTCCAGCTTGGGCATCCTGATGTCCATCAGCACCACGTCCGGCCGGAGGCGGCGAGCCGACTCAATGGCCTCGACGCCATCTGTTGCCTCCCCCACGACTTCGAACTCTGGCTCGGCCTCCAGAATCATCCGCATTCCGGTCCTCACGAGAGCTTCGTCATCGGCGAGAAGGAGCCGGATTTGCATCAGGCGTCCAGCGGCAGCACAGCCTTCACTGCGTAGCCCCCTCCGGGAAGCGAGCCGGCGGTCAGTTTACCGCCGTAAATGCCGACGCGCTCTTTCATACCGACCAGTCCGTGGCCGCTCGTGTTTAGCGCCCCACTGCTCTGTCCTTGACCATCGTCGCAAATCTCCACGGCCAGGTCGTGCCTTCCGTAACGGACGGTCAGCCGGGCGTTTGCCCTGCCCCCATGCTTGAGAGTGTTGGTGAGGGCCTCCTGGACGATCCGGTATGCGGCCAACTCTATGCCGGGCGGCAGCGACCTGACCTCTCCCCCGATCGTTGCCTCGACCGGGAGCCCGCCTAGCCGGATCTGTTCGAGCAGCCTTTCGAGATCGCGGAGGCTCGGTTGCGGAGTCAGACTTTCGCCGTCTGAATCCTTGCGAAGAATGCCCAAAACCCGATGCAGCTCATCGAGAGCTTGCCGGCCTGTGACCTCGATCGACAGCAGCGCTTCTCGTGCCCGATGCGGCTTGTCGTCCAACACCTTCTGGGCTCCGCTGGCCTGGATCACCATCACACCTACGCTGTGGGCGATGATGTCATGCAGCTCGCGGGCGATCCGGGCGCGCTCGTCTGCGGTGGCTGCCTCAATTCTCGCCGCATGCTCCTTCTCCAGCCGCTGCGCTCTGTCCTCTGAGCTCTCAGCCCGCTGCTGACGGTCTCTGACAACCCGGCCCAGGATCCACGCAGCCGCGGCCAGTGTCAGGCCGTAAAGGAAGTTGCCGGGACTATCGGCGGTTGTTGCCAGCACGGCAAGCGCCAGGCCGCCCCCGGCAAGCGCCCGTCGCAGGCTCACGCCGGCGGCGAGCGAATACATGGCCACCAGCAGGGCTAGGACGGGAACCGTCCCACCATTTCTCAGCGATCCCCCCACCAATACCTCAACTCGAGCAGCGGCGACTATCAGGAGCAGAGCGACGGTCGGGGCGCGCCGACGCAGGGCGAGCGGGATCGTCATGAAGGGCACGGTGAGGGCATTCGCGGTCAGCTCACGCGAGGTGAGGGGTCCAGTCAGGGGCCCAAAGAGCAGCTCAACCTCGGCGAGTATCGTCAGCAATAGGGCGAGCGCGCTGTCCACCAATAGCGGACCGAGACGGCGAAGTTGACCCATCAATCTGCCAATCTAACGCCCGCATCTAGCCCTCGCATCAACCCTGAGGATGATCACGCGAGCTTGAAATCCATCCTCCCGGATGATCGCGAATCCGGCTCCGGCGCGATTACCCCTTGACGGGGCCGCCCTAGCCTGGGAGCCAAGCTGCCAGCCGGCAGACATCAATCCTTGGAGGACAGGCATGTTGAAGACATCGACCGTCGCCTATGGAATCGGGAGGTCGCAGACATAATGACCGCGCGCCGATCGGACCTGATCACGGCAGCGGCAGGCATGTCGGCCGTTGTCCTGCTGGTGGCCGAACTCCTCACCTGGACCAATCCACAATTCACAGACCCTCTCAGCCGGATCACGAACTACTTCGTGACCAACAGGAGCATGGCTCTTGCCAGCCTGGAGCTCGGCCTGATGGGCGCGGTCGCGCTTCTGATCTTTGGGGCAGGCCTTCGCGCCGTACTGCGAAGGGAGGAGGACGAGCATGCGGATGTTCTATCCACCGTCGTCTTCGGCAGTGCAATCCTCTTCGTATCCACGGAGATCACCTTCGTAATGACAACCGGCGCATTCGCATTCGTCACCGGACAAGGTTCTGAAAGCCAGATCAGGTTGCTCCTCGCGCTGGAGAATTGGATAGACCAGTTCCGCTTCTTGCCGGTGGGAATTCTGATCGGCTCAGCCTCATTAACGATGATCGGCGGCCATGCATTTCCCCGATGGATCCGATGGTTGGGCCTGGCCGGTGGAGCGCTCCTCCTAGTCAGCGAGGTCGCCAACCTCGACCCCCTGGGGCCGATTGGAGGCGTATCGAATGCAGGCATTATTGGACTCCTCCTCTTCCTGATCTGGCTGATCGCGGTCAGCGTCAGCCTGATTCGCCGCCCGGCGCCACCTGCCGGGGTCCTAGTAACGCCAGTGGTAAAACACTCACTCGTGTAGCGAGGCGCGCCTCCGAGCTCCGGCCGCGTTCCCGAGCTCGAGTTGTGTCGCGAGTGGTGGTGTAAGTCCGGTGGTTCCACGAATGAGCCCCGCAGGCTGGATCCCGCCACAGCCCAGACGTTGGGATGCGGAGCGGAGGCCGATTTGAATAGAGGGCTGACCTCCGAACCGAGGAGGCCAGCTCAGGTAGCGATCTGAGGTGCCAACGGTTAGCCGGAGGCGGCCAGCTCCGAGTTTACCGCGGGGACAGGATTCGTGATCGGCTTCACCAGAAGGATGATTCCGCTGCCAAGCAGCCAGACCCATGCCGAGATCACGCTGACCGGCCCCATGTCAGGCCCGCCGGCCACTTTGACCAGCGTTGGCACGACCCCGACCGTGGCAGCGGCAATCGCGAGCCAGCCGAGGATTCGGGGAACGCGGCCCGACCAGAGGAGGAGGATTCCGGCGCAGGTCATGGCGACCGGGATGACAACGCCATCCGACTCGTCCATCGTTGAGCCGAGCGTGAACAGCGCCAGGACGCCGCCATCGGCTCCGCCCCGCTGAGCCAGCTCAGCGAGCGCGTACAGCATCCCGGCGTGGGTCCACTGGATGGCCGCCGCGGCAGCCACTGAGATGTAGGCGATTCGGGCCAGGATCCCATTGCTGCCGGACACCGCGACCAGGAGCACGATCAAGATGCCGAACAGCGTGTTGATCAGCCCGTCGAGGAAACCGAGGACCACGAGTGCGTGCCCGTTCTGCGCCGAGTAGGAGAGGGCTTTGGCGGCGCTCGTCTCGCCGTGCAGGACGTTCCCTGGCCCGGCGAAGATCGAGGCGATGAACACCGCCGCCAGCACGAGTGCCATGATCCCTGCGGCTCGGCCTGTGCGGGCGAGTTGACTGTCGGATCGAATCATTCGAGTACTCCTCCGTTTTGATGTTGTCGTCCCGAGCGGCGGGACCGGTCCAGCCTCGGCCAGAAGGGAGCTGGCGGACAACCGTGCCTCCACTCCACTCATAGGCGCGATCCGGCTCCGCCGGCGGTGGTGCTGGCCTACCGGGCGGGTAGGCGGACACCCTCGGCCCCAAGAACCGCGCGTGCCATCCTGTGTCGGTGTTGACTGAGCCGATCCGGGTCGTGCTGGCGGAGGACAGCTACCTCGTGCGCGAAGGGATTCGGCGGCTCCTGGAGTCGGACCCCGCGATCCATCTGGTGGCCGCCTGTGCCGACCTGGAGGAGCTGCTCACAACTGTCTCTCTCGATAACCCGGATGTGGTCGTGACTGACATCCGGATGCCTCCTCACAGCACCGACGAGGGGATCAGGGCCGCCGCCACCTTCCACGACACCGCGCCCGGAGTCGGTGTTGTCGTGCTGAGCCAGCACGACGAGCCTGAATACGCGCTGGCTCTCTTCGAGCGCGGCTCGAACCGGCGCGCCTACCTGCTGAAGGACAGCCTCAGCGACCCTCGCCTACTGCTGGATGCAATCCGGGCGGTGGCCGCCGGCGGCTCGGTCGTCGATCCGAGGGTGGTCGAACGGTTGGTGGCCGTGCGCTCCGGGCATGTGGACTCCCGCATCCGCCAGCTCACCGATCGGGAGCTCGAGGTTCTCACCCGGATGGCCGAGGGTTGCAACAACGACACCATCGCGGCGCGCCTTCACCTCTCTCTCCGGATGGTCGAGAAGCACATCAACCTGATCTTCTCCAAGCTCGGCCTCACCGAGGAAGTCGACGTCCACCGCCGGGTGAAGGCGGTCCTCATCTATCTCTCCGAGCATGGTGACTGAGGGCCGGCGACCGGCCGCCGCAGTTGCGTGGAGCGGGGCTGCACTGACCCTGCTCCTCGTGGTGGCGGCGCTGATCCTCTCAGCCAAGCCCCCGACTGGGATTCCACCGCTGACTGGCGGCACTGTTCTCTTCGCTCTGCAGTTCCTGCCGCTGGTGGCGGTGGGCGCTCTGATTGCGGCTCAACGCCCCGCCCAACCGATTGGCTGGCTTCTGGTCGCGATCGGGATCGCGTTCGGATCCGGAGCGTTGCTGGCCGCGGGAGCCCGTTTTGAGTACGGGCCCGCCCCGGTGACAGGCGCATTGCTGGTCATTGCGTCAAATCAGCTCTTTAAGGTGGCATCGGTCGGGGCGGCGATAGTGCTCCTGCTCTTCCCAGACGGACGGCTGCCCTCGGCGCGCTGGCGCTGGCTGCTCGTGGTGCTGGCGCTCCTGGTGACCACGGTCATCGCAGTGGAGGTGGCGACACCAGGCCCGATCGCGGACTACCTCGTCCGGCGTCCGCCTCGCAATCCGCTCGGCGCTGCCTGGGTGGCCCCGATCGCGCCCACGGTGAGCCGCGCCGGCTTCCTGATGTTCGCCTTCGTTGTGATCGCGTCCGCCTCCTCGCTTGTGATCCGATATCGGCGAGCCGGCCGGGAACAGCGCCTCCAATTGAAGTGGTTCGTTCTCGCGGCCGCCATCTGGGCGGCGACGGCCTTGGCCGACGGGCTCTTCCGAGCCCTCGTGGCGGGAGGCCGCAGCTGGCCCGAATTCCCGTTCCAGATCGGTTACCTCGTAGGCGCAACCGCCATGGCAGCGGCGATCGGGATCGCGATCCTACGCCACCGGCTGTTCGATGTAGAGCTGGTGCTGAGCCGAACGGTCGCCTTCGGACTCCTGGCCGGCACGATCACCGCCTTCTACCTGGCGGTTGTGGCGGGCTTGGGAACCCTGTTCGCGACTGGCTCGCCATCCCGGCTGATCGTCGCGGTCGCGGTCACCGCGGTGGTCGCGGTGGTCTTCCAACCACTGCGCGCAAGGCTCGAGCGGGTGGCGCGCAGGCTCGTTTACGGGAGCCACTCGGGCTCGTACGAGGTCCTTGCGGAGTTCACCGAGAGCCTGGCGGGGGAACGCCTGAGCGAGACGGTGATCCCGGCCATGGCCAGGATGCTAAGTCAGGGCACCGGTTGCGATTCCGCCACGGTCTGGGTGCGGCGCAGTGGCCAGGACTCGGTCGCCGCAAGCTGGCCCGGAGAGGCGCCGATTTCCGGGCTTCCCGTGACCAGGTCGGTCACGGTCGACCACGGCGGAGAGGTCCTCGGGCGGCTCGAGGTCTACCGCCGGTCGGGCGAGGAGCTGACGCCCACCGAAGAGCGGCTGATGGACGGGCTCGCGACTCAAGCCGGGCTGGTCCTGTACAACGGCCGCCTTCAGCTAGAGCTGAGTGGCCGGGTCGATGAGTTGCAGGCTTCGCGCCAGCGGCTGGTCGAGGTCCAGGACGGCGAGCGGCGGCGGCTGGAGCGCGACATCCACGACGGCGCCCAGCAGGACCTGGTTGCGCTGCGCCTGAAGCTGGGCGCGACCAGCGCCCGGGCACGCAGGGGGGCCCCCGAGCTGGTGTCCGAGCTGGACGAGCTGCAGAGAGACCTTGGGAGCGCTCTGGATTCGCTACGGGCACTGGCCCGCGGCGTCTACCCGCCACTCTTGGAAGCTGAAGGCCTGCATTCGGCCCTCAGTGCGCGGGCCCGTCCGCTTCCGTTCGCGGTCGCCATCAAGGCCGACCGGCGTCGGTATCCAGCGGAGATCGAGGGAGCGGTTTACTTCTGCTGCGCCGAGGCTCTCCAGAACGTCGCGAAGCACGCCGCTGCCAGCCGCGCCGAGATTTCGATCTGGCAGGACGCGGCGGGCCTCCACTTCGAGGTCACGGACAACGGCATCGGTATGGCCGATCCCGAGTGCGACGCCGGTACCGGCCTGCGGCACATCCGCGATCGGGTCGAGGCGTTGGGCGGTGCGCTCCTGCTTGTGTCGTCGCCGGGCGCCGGACTGGTAGTGAGAGGGACGCTGCCGCCTCCCCTCTAGCGGTTGGCGAGCCGAGCGGCCGCGCTCAGTGCCCTCGCAGTCTGGGTATGCTGGCATACCATGACCACGGTCAAGCTCCCCGAAGAGCTCGACGCCAGACCCCCGTCACGAATCCGAGCGCCTGGCTGCACCGGCGAGCGCATCCGAGTTAGACCGCGGCGAAAAGAGCAACTCGCGGAGCGAGCGGCGGAGCCAAGTCCGGTATGAAGCTCGGCTCCACCGCCGCTCCTGAACCAGCATCCGATATAAGTCGGGGCTGGTCAGGGCCCATAGGATGTCAGCCGCGGTTGAAGCGTTGAGTTCCAAGCGGAGAGCACCGCGGTTGACCCAGTTAACAACCATGGCGCGCTGCGACACCCGACGCAACGCCTCTCCGGCTCGCATGGCGTCGGCCAGGGCCGGTTCGGCGTAGGCGTTTGTCCGGAGCAGCGCCAGGAAAGGCTCGGCCTTCGAAAAGTAGTCCACGACGAAGCGGATAGCGAGTTCGAGCTGCGCGTCGGGG
>JBBSHA010000098.1:0-8016 GCA_038253595.1 Candidatus Dormibacterales bacterium | reverse complement strand
CCACCGCCGCCGCGGCCACCCAGGAACTGCCGATCGCGCTCCCGCTGCAGCCCACGGTGGCGACGGTGTGGCTCAACTTCGACGACCTGGTGGCCGGCGTCAGTCCGGCCGACTACGAGCAGGCGCTGGGCGAGCTGGTGCACCGCCTGCGCGGGGGTGACCGGACCCGGGTGCTGGTCGCCAACACGCCAGTACTCGACCGCCTCCCCGCCTACGCGGCCTGCTCCCCGGAGCCCCCGACGGGCTCCGCCCGTTGCCCGCTGCCCGGCCAGGCGCTGCCGGAGCGGGCCGTGCTGAACCAGCTGGTCGCCGACTACAACGCGGCGATCGCGCGGGTGGCCGCCCGCGAGGGGGCTCAGGTGGTGGACCTCAACGCCCGCGGCGAGGTGCCCGTCGACCACCCCGACTACGTCAGCCCGGACGGGTTTCACCCCAGCTCGGCCGGCCACGCCGCGATCGCCTCCGCCTTCGCGGCCGCCTTCCGAGCCCCCAACCACTGAGCGCGCGGCGGGTCAGCGGAGGGTGGTGGCGATCGCCAGCGCCCGCTCCCTGGTGAGGCCGGACTCGATCCGGTAGGTGAGGCCGGCCCGGCTCCAGATCAGCACGTTGCCGACCAGGCGCACGTCGTCGGTGGTGAACCGGCCGCTGGGGTCGAGGTAGGCCACGGCGTGGGGCGCGCCCGCGAGCCAGGCCCCCGGCGCCCCGTCGACATCCGCCGGCTCCAGCGTGGTCTGAGGCCCGAGCAGCTTGCCCAGGAAGGGGTATTGGACGTCGCCGGCAGCCTCCATCAGGAGCACCCCCACCCCGCTGCCCGCCGTCTCGGGCAGACCGGGGCGGGGCAGGTAGACGAGGCTCACGAAGCGGGTCCCGGCGGCCCAGTAGACGGCGTCGGGAGCGCCCAGCGCGGTGGGGACCGGGACCGGGCCCCCGAGCAGGTCGCGTGCCTCGTCCAGGCTCACGGCCCGGCCCAGGTGTAGCCGCTCGCCGGCGTCGCCGGCCGGACGGGGGGCGGCGCTGGGCGGGTTCTGGACGCGCTCCACCCGGACCCGGCCGAGACCGAGCCATTGGGCGACCGCCACCCGCACCGGCGGCAGCAGGGCCAGGGCTCCGGCGGCGATCAGCACCGCGGCCGCGGCGGCCCACCAGCCTCGGCGCCGGAAGCGGGGCCGGAGCCGGCGCTCCACGGCCCGGCGCAGGTCGGGTGTGGCCGGGTACTCGAGCGCCGGCCCGAGCTCCCGGAGCCGCCGTTCCAGCCGCTCCGGCTCAGGCATCCTGTGCCTCCAGCCGGGCCCGCAGGCGGCCCAGCGCGCGAGCCAGCCGCGACTTGACGGTGCCCGCCGCCACGCCCAGGGCGCAGGCGGTCTCCTCGACCGACAGTTCCAGCAGGTAGCGGCACCCGACCACCAGGCGGTCGCCCTCGCTGGCGGCGTTCAGGGCCGCCAGGAGCCGGGCGCGCTCGGCCGCCGCCTCGACGATGGCCTCCGTGGAGGAGGCCCGGGAGTCCGCCTCCGACCTGGCCGACGCCCTCAGTTCGGCGGCCGACCGGCGGGCGGCGGAGCGGCGCCGGTTGCGCGCCTCGTTGGCGACGATCCGCAGCAGCCAGGGGCGAAACCGGTGCCGGCGGTCGAAGCCGGCCAGGTTGCGGAAGGCCTTGACGAACGCGTCCTGGGCCGCCTCCTCGGCGTCCGCGGCCGACCCGGTGACCAGGTAGGCGGTCCGGAACGCGATCGCCGAGTGCAGTTCGACCAGGTCTCCGTAGGCACGGGTGTCCCCGCGACAGGCGCGCGCGATCAGCTCCTCCTCCTGATCCAGACCTTCGGTGATGATCCTGTTCTCGAATACACCGGCGCCCGGGCCCCGGTTCCCACCCGGGCGCCGGGCGCTTCAGGGGCCTTTTTTTCTCTCAGCCCGCCCGCGGCAGCCGGAGCACGAAGGTGCTGCCGGACCCGATCTCGGACCGGGCCAGGGCCACCTCGCCGCCCTGGAGCTCGGCCAGCCGCCGACAGAGGTAGAGGCCGAGACCGGTCCCCGGACTGTCAGAGCGGGCGTGGCCGCGGACGAAGCGCTCGAAGATCCGCTCCTGGTCCTCGGCCCGGATCCCGGGCCCGTTGTCGGTGACCTCGATCGCGGGCGCGGGCGCGTCCTGCACCCGGAGCGTCAGCCGGGCCGGCCGGCCGCCGTAGGCGATCGCGTTGCCGAGCAGGTTGTCCAGGATGCAGGCCGCCAGCTGGCTGTCCGCCCGGACCCAGGTCGAGCCGGGGGCGTCGACCTCGGCCCGGCCACCGCCCAGCTCGAGCCGGGTCCGGGCCCGGCCTGCGGCCTCCTCGGCGAGGCCGGCCAGGTCCACGGTCCGGATCTGGGGTGCGATGCCGCCGGCATCCAGCCTGGCCACAGTCATAAGATCGTCCACCAGGAGGTTGGCCGCGATCAGCTTCTCGCAGATCCGGCGCAGAGGGTCGAACCAGGCTGGCGAGGGGGGCCCGAACCCTTCCTCGAGCAGCATCGACGCGTAACCGATCGCCACCGAGAGCGGACCGCGCAACTCGTGCACGGCCAGGTTGGAGAAGTCCCGGAGCATCTCGCCGGCCCGGGTCGCCTGCTCGACCAGGTCGGTCTGGCGGCGCTCCCACGCCTTGCGCACGGTGATGTCACGGATGAACGCGATGAACGTGGTGGCGTCCCCCACCCTGGCCCCCTCCGAGATCGCCAGCTCGACCGGGAACTCGCGGCCGCTCCGATCGAGGGCGGTCAGCTCCAGCACCTTGCCCAGCACCGGTCCGGTGCCGGTCGAGCGATAGCGGGCCAGGCCGGCCTCGTGATCGGCTCGGTGGCGGGGGGGCACGATCAGGCTGGCCACCTGGCGGCCGACGGCTTCGGCGGCCGTCCAACCGAAGGCCTCCTCCGCCCCCCTCCCCCAGCCCGTGACGACCCCCTGGTCGTTCATGGTGACGACCACTGCCAGGGCCTGGTCGACCACCACGGCAAGGAGTTCGACCGCGTCAGCCAGCGGCCCGCCGAGCGGGGAGGGCACCACGGTGGGGTCGACCTCCCCGCCATCCATGGATCTCAACAGGCTGACGAAAAAGGACTCGGCGGATCTGCGGCGCCCAGGCGGCCCATCTGCGGCGCCACCTTCTGCGCGCCTCGCTTACGCACTCAAAGTGCGCGCGCTAACGGTGCTCGTCTCATCCTTGCACCTGGATCACCTGGACACCGCAGCCCTCGCCGACCTCTTTCATCACCTGCCAAGACTCTATAGCGGCGGTGTCGGCCCGCACCCCCGCCAGTGCGAATGGGCCCCGGGGCAGGTGCTCCGAGGCCAATCAATCTCCCGAGCCGAGACAGCTAGCCGCGCGAGCTGACCACCTCGCCGAACGGCACCCAGTGGTCGGTCTCCCAGCGCTGCAGGCGCTCCTGGGTGATGGGGAAGTGGCTGGTCTTGCTGGTCTTGACAGTGATGCCCGGCAGGAGCAGGAAGTTGTCGCTCTCGTTGAGCTGGGTGGCCGCGATGTCGACCACGTTCTTGCGGGTCAGGTTGCTGCCAGCCTTCTTGAGGACGTCGACCATCGTGAAGGCGGAGGCCATGCCGGCGACGCAGAAGTTGTCCTTGACCTCGCAGCCGTCGCCGTACCTGGCGAGCAGGTCCCTGTACTGCTGGATGCCCTTGTCGTTGGCCCACTGGGGGTCGCTCGGGTCCTTCAGATACTGGCTGGAGATCATGCCGTCGATCGCCTCGCTCCGGCCCAGCGTCTTGACCACGCCGAGCATGGTCACCGCGCTGGCGCCCACGTCGTTGAGGTAGATCTTGGGCTTCCAGCCCAAATTCGCCATGGCCACCAGCGCGCTCGCCGAGTAGGCGGGCGTGGTGACCACGAAGAAGGTGTCCGCGCCGCTGTTCTTGAGGGTGGTGACCTGCGACTTCATGTCCACCGGGTCGCCCGCGTTGTAGGTCGCGGTGGAGACGATCAGGGAGGCTTTGTCGCCGAGGCCGGCCTTCATCCCATTGAGGTAGTCCTGGCCGTAGACGTCGTTCTGGTAGAGCACCCCGATCTTGGCGCCAGGCTGGTTCTGGAGGATGTACTTGGCGTAGATCTTGGCTTCCGACTGGTAGTCGGGCTGCCAGCCGAGCGTGTACGGGTACTTTTCGTACTGGCCGCCCCACTGGCTGGCGCCGGTGAAGACGAACAGCTGGGGCACCCGGTTCTCGTTGTAGTAGTCGCGCACCGAGGTGTTGGTCGGCGAGCCCAGGTTGCCGAAGCTGGCGAAGATCTTCTCCTGCTCGACCAGCTCCCGGGTCTTGCCCGGCGTGTTGGCCGGGTTGTAGCCGTCGTCGACCACCTTGTAGGTGATCTTGCGGCCGTTGACGCCGCCCTTGTCGTTGACGGACTTGAAGTATGCGGTGGCCCCCTTGGCGATCGCGTAGTAGTAGGAGGCGCTGCCGCTGAGCGGGTAGGTGGCGCCGAGCACGATCTCGCTGCTGGTCACCCCGGGGTCCTGCTTGGCCTGCTGCGTCGAGGCCTGCTGGGCTCCGCAGGCGATGGCGGAGAGCGCCAGCGCGGCGATCATCGCCAGCCGCCGGAGCCCCGCCCTGGGCACTGATTGCATTGGGATTCCCCTCCTTCGATCCGCCCCGTCAGGACCAGTGCCCGGGGGCGACCATCAGTTGAGCAGCTTAAGGGCTCGGAATCAAGTCTGAGCTTCGTCCGCGGGCTCGGCGATGGGGTCGACGACGAGCGGACCGCCGAGCAGATCCGGCACCACCGCCCTCCCCCGGACGCCTCGATAGGCGGCCCCGGCCCGAGCCAGGAGCCCGGCCACCCCGGACGGGGCCAGGAACACGATCAGGATCAGCGCCGCGCCGTAGATGATGTCCGGCTTGCCGGGGATGACCACCCCTCCCAGGCGGAGCCCGGCCGTCTTCTCGGCGAAGTAGGGCAGCCAGACCACGAAGACCGCTCCCAGGACCGGCCCCAGGTCGGCCCCCAGGCCGCCGACGACGATCCCGGTCAGGAGCGCGATCGAGAGCGGGAGGCCGAACGTGTCGGGGTGCACGAAGCGGCTGAGAATGGCCAGCAGCGCCCCCGCCACCCCCGCGTAGAACGCGCTCAGCCCGAAGGCCAGCGTCTTGTGGTAGGCCAGGCTGACGCCGCTGGCCACCGCGGCCGTCTCGCTGTCGCGCAGAGCCATGAACGCGCGCCCGGTCCCGCTCTTGATGATCAGCCGGGCGAAGACGAAGAGCACGCCCGCGAGTGACCAGGCCAGGTAGTAGAGGTACTGCTCGTTGGAGAGGGCGCCGCCCAGGAAGTCGGGTACCCCGGCCGCGCGCAGGATGACGCCGCCGTTGCCGCCGGTCAGCCGCTCGTAGTTGTTGATCACCGGGGGCAGCGCCAGGGCCAGGGCGAAGGTGGCCAGCGCCAGGTAGATGCCGCTCAGGCGGAGCGCCGGGATCCCGAACAGGAATCCGGCCAGGCCGGCCAGCACGCCCGCGATGGGGATGGTCAGGAGGTAGGGGACGCCGGCCTTCTTGATCAGCAGCGCCGCCGTGTAGCCGCCCACCGCCATGAACGCCCCGTTGCCGATCGAGATCTGGCCGCTGTACCCGGTCAGGATGTTGAGCCCGATCAGCGCGATCACGAAGACCGCCACGTTGGCGAACTCGAAGGTGGTGAAGGTGTCGGTGACCAGCGGGATGCCGATCAGCACCACCACGCCGACGGCGGCCGCCCCCAGCACCCCGAGCGGCGCCCCCCGCACTCGCGTCATCGCCTAGACCCGGCTCAGGGCGGCCCGCCCCAGCAGCCCGGACGGTCTCACCACCAGCACGGCCACTATGATCACCAGGCCGATCGCGACCCGGATGTTCTGGGCGCCCGGGACGTAGGCCCCCACCAGCGCCAGCGTGACGCCGACGATGACGCCGCCGACCACCGCGCCGACCGGGCTCTCGATACCGCCCAGGACGGCCGCCGCGAAGGCGTAGAGCAGGACCGGCTGCATCATGTTGGGGTCGAGGAAGACGATCGGCGCCACCATCATCCCGGACACCGCGCCGACCGCCGCGGCCAGGCCCCAGCCGAGGGCGAGCATCCAGCTGACCTGGACCCCCATCAGCCGGCTTGACTCCGGATAGAGCGCGGCGGCGCGCATCGCCAGGCCCAGCCGGGTGCGCTGGAAGAACAGGTACACGACCACCAGGACGGCCAGGACGACGACGATCACACCCAGGTCCTGGAGGCCGATGTAGACCCCGCCGATGTTGATGGGACTGGCCAGGAAGGGGCTGGGAAAGGTCTTGAACACATATCCGAAGAGCAGGCCGCCGAGACCGTTGACGATCGAGAAGAGGCCCAGCGTGACGATCACCATGGTCAGCGGCGGGGAGCCCTCGAAGGGTCGGATCAGGACCCGCTCGATCGCCATCCCGCCCAGGAACGAGATCGCGATGGTGAGGGGGAACACGACCAGGTAGGGGAGGTGGGCGAACGTGATCAGCGAGTAGGCGACGAAGGTGCTGAACATGGCCATCTCGCCCTGGGCGAAGTTGGCGATGTCCATCGCCCGGTAGATGAGGACCAGGGCCAGCGCCAGGCTGGCGTAGATGCCACCGGACGCGACTCCGAACACCACCTGCTGGATCACGCCCTGGAAGCCGCCGCCGGCCAGGAATACAGTCATGGGGTCTGCCCTCCCCCCGCCCGTGCCCGGCTCAATTGCCGAGGTACGACTTGCGCACCGATTCGTGGGTGGCCAGCTCCCCGGCCGGCCCCGAGAGCACCACCCGGCCGACCTCGAGCACGTAGGCGGCGTCCGCCGCTCTGAGGGCGACGTTGGCATTCTGCTCCACGATCAGGATGGTGGTCCCCTCCTCGCGGTTGATGGTCCTGATGATCCCGAAGATGTCGCGCACCACCAGGGGGGCCAGCCCCAGCGAGGGCTCGTCCAGGAGCAGGAGGCGGGGACGCAGCATCAGGGCCCGGGCCATGGCCAGCATCTGCTGCTCGCCCCCGCTGAGCGTCCCCGCCAGCTGCGCGCGGCGCTGGCCGATCCAGGGAAAGTAGGCGATCGCCCGCTCCTGGTCCTGACGCACGCCAGACCGGTCGCGGCGCAGGTAGGCGCCCATCTGCAGGTTCTCCCAGACGGTCAGCTGGCCGAGGGTGCCGCGGCCGGACGGCACGTGGGCGATGCCCAGCTTGGCGACCTGCTCCGGCGTCCGGCCCAGGATCTCGACGCCGGCGAAGCGGATCGAGCCGGCGCCGTGGACCATGCCGCTGATCGAGCGCAGAGTCGTCGTCTTGCCCGCCCCGTTGGCGCCGAGCAGGGTGGCGACCTTGCCCTCCTCGACCTCGATGCTGATCCCGTGCAGGGCCTTGATCGGCCCGTATGTGGCATGCACCTCGGACAGCTCAAGCAGCGCCATCTTGCTCCTGGGCACCCAGGTAGGCCTCGATCACGGCCGGGTCGTCCTGGACCTGGCGGGGGGTGCCGTCGGCGATCTTCCTGCCGAAGTCGAGGCAGACCACCCGGTCGGAGACCCGCATGACCAGGTTCATATGGTGCTCGACGACCAGCACGGAGAGCCCGAGGTCACGGTGGATGCCCCCGATCAGATCGATCAGCCCGTCCACCTCGTCGTGATTCAGGCCCCCGGCCGGCTCGTCGAGGAGCAGCAGCCGGGGTCGTGGCGCCAGCGCTCGCGCCAGTTCGACGGCCTTCAGGGTGCCGAACGAGAGCCCCGCCACCGGCCGGTCCTCGAGGCCGGCGAGGCCCACGTAGCGGATCGCCTCGCGGGCGGTTTCCCGGGCGGCCCGCTCCGAGCGCCGGATGCCGGGCAGCCCGAGCCCGGCGCCCAGGAAGTAGAGCGGGCTCGTGTGCTGGGAGTGGAGACCGACCATCACGTTCTGAAGCACCGTCATCCGCGGACACAGCTCCACGTTCTGGAAGGTGCGCGAGATGCCGCGCCGGACCACCAGGTGGGGGGCCAGCCGGAGCAGGTTCTGGCCCCCCAACTCGATCGTT